>NZ_QTKI01000156.1:0-10413 GCF_010820945.1 Rhodopseudomonas sp. BR0C11 | reverse complement strand
CTGCTCGACACCGCAGGCTTTGCCGTCACCCGCGAGTACTACATCAACGACGCCGGCGCCCAGGTCGACGTGCTGGCGCGCTCCGCCTTCCTGCGTTACCGAGAAGCGCTCGGCGAGGCGATCGGGGAAATTCCCGAAGGGCTGTATCCGGGCGATTACCTCAAGCCGGTCGGCGGGGCGCTGAAGGCCGAGCACGGCGCGGCGCTCAAGGAACTGCCGGAAGCGCAGTGGCTGCCGACCGTCCGCGCCAAGGCGATCGCGATGATGATGGAAGCGATCAAGGGCGATCTTGCCGCGCTGAACATCACCCACGAGGTGTTCTTCTCGGAACGCTCGCTGATCGAAGGCGGCCGCAACCGCGTCGCCGAGACCATCGAGTTCCTGCGCGCCAAGGGTGACGTGTATCAGGGCCGGCTGCCGCCGCCGAAGGGCGCGCCGGTGGAGGACTATGAGGATCGCGAACAGACGCTGTTCCGCGCCACCGCCTATGGTGACGACGTCGATCGGCCGCTGCTGAAGTCGGACGGCTCCTACACCTACTTCGCGTCCGACATCGCCTATCACAAGGTCAAGTTCGACGCCGGCTTCGCCAACATGGTCGACGTCTGGGGCGCCGACCACGGCGGTTACATCAAGCGGATGCAGGCGGCGATCCAGGCGGTGACGGCCGGCAAGGGCGCGCTCGACGTCAAGATCGTTCAGCTCGTGCGGCTGCTGCGCAACGGCGAGCCGGTGAAGATGTCGAAGCGGGCTGGCGACTTCGTCACGCTACGTGAAGTGGTGGATGAGGTTGGTTCCGACGCTGTCCGCTTCATGATGCTGTTCCGCAAGAATGATGCGGTGCTCGACTTCGACCTCGCCAAGGTGATCGAGCAGTCGAAAGACAATCCGGTGTTCTACGTTCAGTACGGCCACGCGCGCGGCCATTCCATCTTCCGCAACGCGCGGGAGGTGGTACCGGATCTGCCCGAGGATTCGCAGGCGCGGGCGGCGATGCTGCGGCAGGCGCCGCTGGAGCGTCTGAACGATCCTGCCGAGCTCGAACTATTGAAGCGACTTGCGCTCTATCCGCGGATCGTCGAAGCCGCCGCCCAGGCTCACGAGCCGCACAGAATCGCGTTTTATCTCAATGAGCTCGCGAGCGAGTTTCATGCGCTTTGGACGCATGGCCGCGATTTGCCTCATTTACGCTTCATTATCAATAATGATGCAGAGATTACCAGGGCGCGCTTGGCGATGGTCCAAGGCGTCGTCTCGGTTTTGGCCTCGGGGCTCGCCATTCTCGGCGTCACTGCGCCGGACGAGATGCGATAGGGGATCGGCCGTCAGATGGGGATCTGGAGCGGCTTGTGAGAGCGGCCGTGTCGTCTGCGAGGGCGCCTTGGGCAGCTTTCCCGAATGGGACGCGACATCACGATGACGGATCGATATCAGAGCCGACCTTTTCCGCTGGACGATGACGACAGCCGGGCGTCGTCCCGCTATCCGCAGAAGCCGGAAAACGATCCGCTCGCCGAACTCGCGCGCCTGATCGGTCAGACCGATCCGTTCGGGCAGACCGCTCCGCGCATCGAGCCGGCGCCGCCGGTTGCGCCGCAGACGCGTTCCACCGATTTTCGTGCCAGCCGTCCGGTGCCGCCGCAGGCCGAGGACGAGTTGTCGCCGCCGCCGATGCCGTCGTGGATGCAGCATCGCCAGGCGCCGCGTGCGCTTGAGCCGGCGCGCACCCAGGAGCCGACCTTTGCGCCGGAGCCGGATTTCAGCCGGCCGCCGTCGTTCATCAATGCGGCACCGCCGCGCCGCGCTGAGGCTCCGAGCTTCGAGCGCGCGCCGGCGATCCAGCCGCCGATTGATCCGAACCCGCTGCAGATGCGGCCGATCGAGCAGCCGGCGATGGATCTGCGCTCGCTCGATCCGCGGTTCGATCCGGCGCCGCCGGAGCAGCGTCAGCTCGATCTGCCGCCGCCGGATCGCGTGCACTACGACCCGCCATTCGAGCCGCTTCCCGCGACGTCGCTGGAGCCCGATCGCTACGACGAGGCGCTGTATGGCCAGCTTCCGGCCGACCCCGCGCCGATCGGTGGCTATCAAGAGGCGCCGTACGGATACGAAGACGGCTACGACGATCAGGCCGATCAGCGCGCGCTGAAGCCGCGCCGCAATACGATGCTGACGGTGGTGGGGATCCTCGCGCTCGCGGTGGTCGGCACCGGTGGCGCGCTGGCGTATCGCACCTTCGCCGGCACGACCCGCACCGGCGAGCCGCCGGTGATCAAGGCTGATACCAGCCCAACCAAGATTCCGGGCCCGTCGAACGACAACGCCGGCAAGCCGATCCAGGATCGGCTCGCGTCCAGCAACGGCGTCGAAGCGTTGGTCTCACGGGAAGAGCAGCCCGCCGCCGATCCGTCGCGGATGCCCGGCTCGGGCCCGCGGGTCGTGCTGCCGCAGCTCAACCAGAACCCCAATCCGCCGCCGGTCGCCAGCGTCGCGCCCGGTGCCAAGCCGAACCTGCCGCCGCCGCCGAACAACGGCACGCTGGCTGGCGACGAGCCGCGCAAGATCAAGACCTACAGCATCCGCCCGGATCAGGCCGATGCGGCGGCTCAGCCAGCCGGTGCGGCCCGCACCGCGGCGCCTGCCGCCCGGACGCCCGGACGCGGCGTCGCCGACGCCAACGCCTCGGCCGGCAATGCGCCGCTGTCGCTGTCGCCGAATTCGGCCGAGACCGCAGCGCCGCGGCCGCAGCGCGTCGCCTCGGCGCCTGCGTCAGAACCGGCCGCCACCTCCGGCGGCTACGTCGTGCAGGTTTCGTCGCAGCGCAACGAGGCCGACGCCAAGGCGTCCTACCGCAGCCTGCAGAGCAAGTTCCCGTCCGTGCTTGGATCGCAGCCGCCGCTGATCAAGCGGGTCGATCTCGGCAGCAAGGGGACGTACTACCGCGCGATGGTTGGACCGTTCTCGTCCGCCGAGCAGGCCCAACAGGTCTGCGGCAACCTAAAAAGTGCCGGCGGACAGTGCGTCGTCCAGAGGAATTAACGGCGGTTTCCTTGACCCTGGAGGCGCGCGCGGGCTAAGCGGCCATGTATGGCACCGCGCGCTTTCATCACCGGTATTGCCGGCTTAAGCCTCAGCGACGATGAGCGCGGATTTCTCCGCGAATCTCGTCCCTGGGGCTTCATCCTGTTCAAGCGTAATGTCGACAATCCGGCGCAAGTCAAAGCGCTGGTTGAAGAATTGCGTAGAACCGTGGATTCCCCGGATGCGCCGGTCCTGATCGACCAGGAAGGCGGCCGGGTGCAGCGGCTCGGACCGCCGCATTGGCCGGTGTATCCGCCGGGCGCCGTGTTCTCCACGCTCTATGACATCGATCCCGAGGCCGGGGTGACCGCGGCGCGGCTGAGTGCCCGGCTGATTGCGGACGATCTCGCCGCGCTTGGCATCACCGTCGACTGCCTGCCGCTGGCCGACGTGCCGATCGCCGGCGCCGACGCGGTGATCGGCGACCGCGCCTACGGCACCACCCCGGACAAGGTCGCGGCAATCGCCCGCGCCGTCACCGACGGCCTGGCTCAGGGCGGCGTGCTGCCGGTGCTCAAGCATATCCCCGGTCATGGCCGCGCCACCGCCGACAGCCATCATCGCCTGCCGACGGTGGACACGGCGCGCGAGGAACTCGACCGCACCGACTTCGCCGCGTTCCGGCCGCTCGCGGATCTGCCGATGGCGATGACTGCACATGTTGTGTTTAGCGCGCTCGATGCCGCCCAACCCGCGACCACTTCTGCGACAATCATCGACCAGGTGATTCGCGAATCGATCGGGTTTCAAGGATTGCTGATGAGCGACGACGTCTCGATGAACGCGCTGGCCGGCAGCATCGCCGAGCGCACCCGCGCGATCGTTGCGGCGGGCTGCGACGTCGTCCTGCATTGCAACGGCAAGCTCGACGAGATGCGCCAGGTGGTGGCCGAGACTCCGGAGCTTCAGGGCAGGGCGCTGGCACGCGCCGAGGCGGCGCTGGCCGCCCGCCATGCTCCCCAGCCGTTCGACCGCGCGGCGGCGCGTGCCGAACTCGACGCATTGATCGGCCGCGCAAAGGTGGGCGCATGACCGCTGAGATTCTGCAATTCGAGACTGGCCGGCCTGTCGAGCAGCAGGCCGACCAGGACGACGCGCTCGTCATCGACGTCGAGGGCTATGAAGGCCCGCTCGACCTGCTGCTCACGCTGGCGCGGCAGCAGAAGGTCGACCTGCACAAGATCTCGATCCTGGCGCTCGCCGATCAGTATCTGCTGTTCATCGAAGAAGCACGGAAGATCCGGCTCGAGCTCGCCGCCGACTATCTGGTGATGGCGGCGTGGCTCGCCTTCCTGAAGTCGCGCCTGCTGCTGCCGGAGCCGCCGGCCCAGGAAGGTCCGAGCGCCGAAGACATGGCGAACGCGCTGGCCAACCGGCTGCGCCGCCTCGAAGCGATCCGCGAAGCCGCCAACCGGCTGATGACCCGCGCCCAGCTCAATCGCGACATCTTCCCGCGTGGTCAGGTCGAAGAGATCGCCGAGATCAAGCATCCGAAATTCACGGCGACGCTGTACGACCTGCTCAGTGCCTACGCTTCACAGCGCCAGTCGCGCGTGCTCACCACCGTGCATCTCGCCAAGCGCACGGTGTGGTCGCTGAGCGAAGCGCGCGCGTCGCTGGAGCGTCTGGTCGGGCTCGCCGAGGATTGGAGCCGGCTCGACGAATATTTGCTGCGCTACATGCCCGATCCGACCCAGCGCGCCACCGTGCTGGCGTCGAGCTTCGCGGCCGCGCTCGAATTGGTGCGCGAGGGCGAGGTCGAGCTGCATCAGTCGGGCCCCTTGGCGCCTTTGTATTTTCGTAAGCGTCCGCCGTCTCCAGCGATGGAAGCGGCAGCCTTACCGGATGCTCCGGTCGGGTAGTGGAAGAAGGAGACCGAGCCATGGCAAGTCTGGCGGAGAAGCGCATCGTGGAGTTCGAACAGCCGGTCGAACATCTCGCTGATGACAGCGCCGAACAGCAGCCGCAGTCCCGGCCCGAGGAGCTGCGTCTGCTCGAAGCCCTGCTGTTCGCGTCCCCTGAGCCGCTCGATCAGGCTGCGCTCGCCAAGCGCATGCCGGAAGGCGTGGACGTCAAGGTCGCGCTGAAGCAGTTGCAGGAGGACTACGCCGGTCGCGGCGTGAATCTCGTCCGCATTGCCAACAAGTGGACGTTCCGCACCGCCGGCGATCTCGCCTGGCTGATGACGCGCGAGTCCACCGAGACGCGGAAGCTGTCGCGTGCCGCGATCGAGATGCTGGCGATCATCGCTTATCACCAGCCGATTACCCGGGTTGAGATCGAAGAAATCCGCGGCGTGGCGACCTCGAAGGGCACGCTCGACGTGCTGCTGGAGACCGGCTGGATCAAGCCGCGTGGCCGTCGCAAGACGCCGGGCCGGCCGCTGACCTTCGGCACCACCGAAGCGTTCCTGTCGCAGTTCAGCCTGGAGTCGCTCACCGACCTGCCGGGCCTCGAAGAACTCAAGGGCACCGGCCTGCTCGACACCCGGCTGCCGACTGGCTTCAGCGTACCGACGCCGTCGGACGATCCGGCGCTGCGCGAAGACGAAGACCCGCTCGAGCCCGGCGATCTCGATCTGGCGTTGGCGCCGCAAGCCGACCCCGAGCTGGATCTGGAGGGCGAAGCCGCGGCCGCCGAGGCTGCCGCGTCGGAAACCGCCGAGGCCACGGGCACCGCGGAGACCGGCGAGGCCGAGCTGGGCGTTGCCGAAACCGCTGAGCAGGATGCGGCCGCGCCGGAGGTCGGTTTCGCCGAGACCGTGGATGACGACGCCGAACCGGTCGAAACCGGCTTTGCCGAGACCTCTGACGATGAGGCCGAGGCCGAAACCGGCTTCGCCGAGACCGAGGAGGCCGACGAGTCCGGTGAGATCGAAGACGCCGCCGAAGTCGGCGAAGTCGACGATCCCGAGCTGGAAGCCGAACAGGCCGACTCTGGCGATTTCGATGCCGAGGAGGACGTCAGCATCGAGATCGAGACCGTCGAAGTGGAACTGGTCGCGTCGGATGATCAGGATGAGGACGTCGTCGCCGAGGCGGACGAGGTCGCGTCTGACGACCTCGAAACCGGGGAAGACGAGACCGACCAGACCGACGCTCCGGAACTCGATACCGCTGAGCCGGAAGGCTCCGACGAGGACGCCGAGCACGACGCCCACGGCGAGGATGATCAGCACCAGTAAGTCGGCGCTACGCCTCGAAAGGAACTGGATCAGCGGCGATCAACTCGCCGTTGCGACAGCTTAAATCCTTGTTTCGGGCGGCTCTTTCACCTAGCTTCGCAAGTGAATAGGGCTGGCGCGCCGGTCGAGTTTCGGGAGAAGGCAGGATGGGTTCACTCAGTATCTGGCACTGGATCGTCGTTATCGCGGTCGTCCTGCTGCTGTTCGGTCGTGGCAAGATTTCGGACCTGATGGGCGACGTCGCCCAGGGCATCAAGTCCTTCAAGAAGGGCTTGCAGGACGATGAAAAGACGGCCGAAAAGTCCGAGCCGGTGAAGTCGATCGACCACACCTCGACGCCCGGCGCGACCAACCGCACCGACGTCGGCAGCAAGGCGGTCTGAAGCGCGGTCGCAACGCGCCTGATCCGTCTTCGAGCCCCGTGCGGCATCGCCGCGCCGGGGCCGCTTGATCCGGCGACGGCACGCGCCGCCGGATGACCCAAGGGTGAGCGCATCGCGGGGACGGCGGGGCGCGCCCGGAAGCGTCCCGGCAGTTGCGCGGGCGCATTGAGGCATAGTCGGCACGTTTCATGTTCGACATCGGGTGGAGTGAACTGATGGTGATCGGGGTGGTCGCGCTGATCGCGATCGGCCCCAAGGAACTGCCGGGCGTGCTGCGCACGGTCGGGCAGTGGATGGGCAAGGCGCGCCGGCTCGCCACCGAATTCCAGGGTCAGTTCCAGGAAGCGATGCGCGAGGCCGAGATGGCCGACCTCAAGAAGTCGTTCGACGAGGTCAAGGAAGCCACCACCGGACTGTCGACCAACAACATGCTCACCAAGCTGTCGAGCCAGGTCACCGACGCCATGGCGCTCGACAAGGCTACCAACATCGATACCCCGCCGACCGAGCCGACGACGCCGGCGCAGCCGACTGCGGAGACCTTCACCGAGGCGACCCAGCACGATGCGGCGGCGTCCGAGCCGCTGGCGATCGTGCGCGAGGCGCAGGCCACCGAGCCGGCGAACCTGCCGGTCGCGGCCGAAACGCATGCGCTTCCCACGCCTGATGCCGCGCCGCCGGATCTCGCGCATCCCGAACCCGCCAAGGACGCCAAAGCGTCATGAGTGCCGAGGATATCGAGGCCTCCAAGGCGCCGCTGATGGACCACCTGATCGAGCTGCGGTCGCGGCTGATCAAGGCGCTGCTCGGCTTCGGCATCGCGTTCATCTTCTGCTTCTTCTTCGCCAAGCAGATCTACAACGTGCTGGTTTGGCCGTTCGTCTGGGTCGCGGGGCCGGAGAACTCCAAGTTCATCTACACCGCGCTGCTCGAATACTTCCTCACCCAGCTCAAGCTGGCGATGTTCGGCGCCGGCTTCATTTCGTTTCCGATCATCGCGACCCAGATCTACAAATTCGTCGCGCCGGGCCTCTACAAGCACGAGCGCAACGCCTTCGTGCCTTACCTGATCGCGACGCCGGGCTTCTTCCTGCTCGGCTCGCTGGTGGTGTACTTCCTGGTGCTGCCGATGCTGGTGCGGTTCTCGCTCGGCATGCAGCAGATGGGCGGTACCGAAACCGCGCAGATCCAGTTGCTGCCCAAGGTCGGCGAGTATCTGTCGCTGATGATGTCGCTGATCTTCGCGTTCGGCCTGGCGTTCCAGTTGCCGGTGATCCTGACGCTGCTCGGGCGGATCGGCGTGCTCACCGCCAAGCAGCTCAAGGAGAAGCGCCGCTACTTCATCGTCGGCGCCTTCATCATCGCCGCGGTGCTGACGCCGCCCGATGTGATCAGCCAGGCTTCGCTCGCGATCCCGCTGCTGCTGCTGTACGAAGGCTCCATCATCGCGGTGTCGATGGTCGAGAAGAAGCGCGCTGCGGCGGAGGCGTCGAACACCTCGGACTCGTCGACCCCGGCGGCTTGAGCCTTCCCCGCTCGTGATTGTTAGTTGCCGCTTCGGCGGTCGTGCCGGGCAGGGATAGGCTGGTAACCCGGTCAGCATTGCGCGAGTTTCCGAATCGACCGCATGTTGGCGCATGCAGCGAGGCTTCGTCGGTGGCCCGTTTGCCTACCGTCGAGCGCCGTTATGCGCCTTGTCCAACATGCGATCCTGGTAGCCGTGGCGCTGGTGCCGTCGATCGACGCAGCGCGGGCGCAGACGAGCTGCACGGGTCGCTGTGCGCAGCAGGCCACCGACCAGGAAGCGCTGCTGGCCCCATTCAACAGTCTGCTGTCGACCGTGCAGGGGCGGGCGGTGCTCGACGCCAATCTCGCCAAGCAGGTCGAGATCTATCTGAATTCGACCCAGGCCGAGAAGATCGCCGCGGGCACGGTGCTGATCCTGCCGGCGGTGCCGGCCAATGTGCTGCTGCGCGCGTTCCCGGGCAATCCCTCCTACGGCTACGATGCGCAAGGCATTCCGACCGCGCCGATGCTGCCGGCCTCGATCCTGCGGATGGAAGCCGCGATCATCGGCAGCAATCAGATCGTGGCGATGAAGCCGTACTTCGGCACCAGCGATGTCTATGGCAACGCCTATGGCTATCTGCCCGGCCAGACCGACAGCTACGGCAATCCGCCGCCGTATCAGGTTTCGGCAGCGATCTTGAACAACCCGTTCACGCCGCAGAATTCGTCCTATTTGGCGTGGCAGAACCAGCAGACGCCCGGCGCGTACAACATCAACTGGGTGCTCGGCGACTCCAATGTCGGCGATTTCCCGAGCGCCCATACGATGCTGGCGACCTCCAACGCGGTGCCGTTCGCGATCCTGGCGCCGGGCTACTATCAGCAGTTCGTCATGGCGGCGGCGCAGTTCTCGTACGACCTCAACGTCTATGCGGCGCACTATCCGCTCGACGTGATCGGCGGCCGGATCATGGCGACCTACGTCACCGCCAACATGCTGGCCGGCAATCCGCTGTACGCCTCGGCGGACTTCAACACCACGAATCTGTCGTCGCTCGCGACCGAGATGCAGACCTATCTTGGTGGCGGTGCCAGCTCGCCCTATGCATCGGCGTGCGCCAATCTGATCGCCTGCCTCAGCAGTGGGGTGATCCCGACTGCCGCCAGCTATCAGCAGCAGGCGCAGGCCTATCGGCATTTCCTGACCTACGATCTGCCGTCGGTCGGCCCGACCGATCTTGCGCCCGTGGTGCCGGCGGAAGCGCACTATCTGATCGCGACGCGCTATCCGTATCTGACGACCGCCCAGCTCGACGAGATCCTCGCCACCACCGAGCTGCCGTCGGGTGGTCCGCTCGACAACGGCACCGGCTGGGCGCGGCTCAATCTGTATGCGGCGGGCGGCGGCTACGGCGCGTTCCGCAGCAACGTCACCGTGACGATGGACGCGTCGCAGGGCGGCCTCAACGCGTTCGACATCTGGAGCAATGACATCTCCGGCCCAGGTGGACTGACGCTGGCAGGTACCGGCACGCTGGTGCTGGCGGGGGCCAACACCTACACCGGCGGCACCCGGGTCCAGACCGGCAGCACGCTCGGCCTCAGCGGCAGTCTGCTCGGACCGCTATGGGTCGCCTCCGGGGCGAGCTTCGTCGTCGGCCGGACCGGCACGTTCACCGGCGCGCTAAGTAACGACGGCACCGTTTACAATGCCGGCGTGGTCGATGGCAGCTTCAGCGGCGGCGGTGCCTTCACCAATGCCGGCTGGCTCGGCGGAACCGGCACGTTCGGCTCGCTCGATCTGCGTGGCGGCTCGATCGTGTCGCCCGGTCATTCGGTCGGCACCATTCAGGTCTCCGGCAATCTCAGCGTGTCGGCGGGCGCCGCTTACTTCGCCCAGGTCGAGGGGAGCACCGCAGATCTGATCCAGATCGGCGGCACCGCGAACTTGTCGGGTGGCACCGTTATCGCCGGCTTGATCGGGCACAGCCCGATCCTCGGCCAGGCCTATCCGATCCTCACCGCGGCCGGCGGCATCACCGGCAGCTTTGCGAGTGCGGTGACCGACGATCTGCCGTTCCTCGCAGCGTCGTTGAACACTTCGGCCCACGCGGTGACGCTGACGCTGACCCGCAACGCCGTTCCGTTCGCCAGCCTGGCGACCAGTGCTAATCAGGCCGCCGTCGCCAATGCGCTCGACGCCAGCCCGGCGGCGAGCGGGCCTGGCCTGCTGATTGCCACCCCGTCGACTGCCCG
>NZ_QTKI01000155.1:0-10499 GCF_010820945.1 Rhodopseudomonas sp. BR0C11 | reverse complement strand
GGCGACCAGGCGCGGCGCCGGGACGCCGAGCGACATCAGATATTGCACCACCGAGATGGCGCGGGCGCTCGACAGCTCCCAGTTCGACTTGAAAGCGCCGGTGATCGGCCGCTTGTCGGTGTGGCCGTCGACCCGCACCACCCAGGGCAGCTCGGCCGGGATCTTCTTGTCGAGCTCCTTCAACGCCTCGGCGACCTTGTCGAGCTCGGCGCGGCCTTCCGGCAGCAATAGCGCCTGGCCGGTATCGAAGAACACTTCGGACTGAAAGACGAAACGGTCGCCCACGATGCGGATGTCGGGCCGGTCGCCCAGGATGGCGCGCAGGCGGCCGAAGAACTCCGAGCGGTAGCGCGACAGCTCCTGCACCCGCTGCGCCAGCGCGACGTTCAGCCGCTGGCCGAGATCGGCGATCTTGTTCTGGGATTCCTTGCCGCGCTTTTCGGATGCGTCGAGCGCTTCTTCCAGCGCGGCGAGCTGGCGGCGCAGCGCCGCGATCTGCTGGTTCAGCACCTCGACCTGCGCCAGCGCGCGGGCCGAGATCTGCTTTTCCGAATCCAGCGCCTTGTTGAGTTCGGTGGCGCGGCCGGCAGCGTCGTTGCCGGCGCCGGCGAGCCCGTCATACAGGCCCTTGACCCGGTCGCGCTCGCTCTCGGCGGCCGACAGCCCGGCACGCATCTGCGCGAGCTGCTCCTCCAGATTGAGCTTGCCGAGCTTTTCCAGCGACAGGATGTCGTTGAGCTGGGCGATCTTGGCGTTCAGCTCGGCCAGTGCCTTGTCCTTGCCGGTGACCTCCTGCGACAGGAAAAACTGCACCACCAGAAACACGGTGAGCAGGAACACGATGCCGAGGATCAGCGTCGACAGCGCATCGACGAAGCCGGGCCAGTAATTGAAGCCGGATTCCTGCCGGCGGCCGCGAGCCAGCGCCATCAGCTCTTCTCCGGCTCGCGCAGGCTTTTCTCCGGCCGCTGCACCAGGGCGGACAACAGCTCCTTGATCTCGCGGTTCTGCTCGCCCTGGGCGTCGGCCCATTCGCGGATCATCTGCTGCTCGTTGCGCATGTGCGCGACCAGGCTTTGGATTGCGTTGGCGAGGTTGGCCATCGCGGCGGTGGTGGCGCGGTTGGCGCCGCCGTCCTCCAGTGTCAGCCGCAGCCGCTCGAGCGCGGCCTGCAGGTCGGCGCTGCCGGCAAGCGCGCCATCGCCGGCCGAGCTGCGCACCGTCGAGGCCAGCCAGTCTTCGAGGTCGGTGTAGAACCGGTTCTGCGCCTGGCTGGACTGCAGATCGAGGAAGCCGAGGATCAGCGAGCCGGCGAGACCGAACAGTGACGACGAGAACGAAATCCCCATGCCGCCGAGCGGGGCGGCGAGGCCTTCCTTCAGCGTGTCGAACAGCGAGCCGGCATCGCCGGTCACTTTCAGGCTGCCGATCACCCCGCCGATCGATCCGACGGTCTCGATCAGGCCCCAGAACGTGCCGAGCAGGCCGAGGAAGACCAAGAGGCCGGTCATGTAGCGCGAGATGTCGCGTGCTTCGTCGAGCCTTGTGGCGATCGAGTCGAGCAGGTGCCGCATTGTCTGCGGCGAGATCGCGATCCGCCCGGAGCGCTCGCCGCCGAGGATCGCCGCCATCGGCGCCAGCAGGCTCGGCCGCCGGTCGAGCGCCAGCCCCGGATCGTTGATGCGGAAGTTATTGACCCAGGCCACCTCGGGATACAGCCGGATCACCTGGCGGAAGGCCAGCACGATCCCGATCACCAGTACCGCGCCGATCAGGCCGTTGAGGCCCGGATTGGCCATGAACGCGGCCAGCACCTGCTTGTACAGCACCACCACGATCAGCGCGCACAGCACCAGGAACACCAGCATCCGCACCAGGAAGATTCGCGGCGACGACAGCTTGTCGAGTTCGATCTCCATCGCGTGGCGCGGGGAAGGGCCTGAAGCCATCGTCGGTTTGGTCTCCGGTTTGCCGGAAGCGGCTGTTTCACCCAATATGGCACAGCACGGCGCGGAAGAAAGCCGTTGCGGCGGTTATCCGCCACCGCGTCGCGGGGGAACTCGAATCGAAACTCCGACGTGGCGCAGAGCGTATCTGCCGTCTCAGCATGGCAGTCGAACGACGGGTGGATGATGACGGGTGTGTATCTCGGAGCGCTGGCGGGAATCGCGGTGGCGTTGGCGGTGCTGATGGCAGGCGCCTGGGTGGTGCAGCAGCGGACCGGCAATTCCGGCTGGGTCGATACCATCTGGACATTTTCGCTCGGGCTGACCGGCGCGGTGTCGTCGTTGTGGCCGATCGATGGCGCTGTGCCGGATGCGCGGCAATGGCTGGTGGCGGTGCTGGTCGCGGCGTGGTCGCTGCGGCTCGGCTCGCACATCGCCGCCCGCACCCAGCACATTTCCGATGATCCGCGCTACGCCGCCTACGCGGCGGAGTGGGGCGCCGATGCGCCGAAGAAGATGTTCTTCTTCCTGCAGAACCAGGCCTACGCCACCATTCCGTTGGTGTTCGCGATCTTCGTCGCGGCGCATGCGCCGGCCGGCAGCTTGCGGCTGCAGGACTATCTCGGCGTGCTGATCCTGATCGTCGGCATCGCCGGCGAAGGGCTGGCCGACTCCCAGCTCAAGGCGTTCCGTGAAGATCCCGCCAACAAGGGTAAGGTGTGCGACGCCGGGCTGTGGCGGTGGTCGCGGCATCCGAACTACTTCTTCCAGTGGTTCGGCTGGCTGGCCTATCCGGTGATCGCGATCCCGTTCGCCGAGCCGCTGTCTTACCTCTGGGGCTATGCGGCGGTGGCAGCGCCGCTGTTCATGTACTGGATCCTGGTGTACGTCACCGGCATTCCGCCGCTCGAGGAGCAGATGCTGAAATCGCGCGGCGACCGCTATCGCGACTATCAGGCCAGGACCTCGATGTTCTTCCCGCTGCCACCCCGGCGCTCCGCCACGCCATGAGCGGGCTCGCCTCGCTGATCGACATCGCCGAGCGGGTGCCGCTGCCGGACGCGGTGATTCGCGCCGGCATCCGGATGCTGTGCGCCCGCACCGCCGCCAAGATGGCGCTCGGCAATGAGGCCAGCGACGCGGCATTCGCGCACGCGATGGCGGCGCGCGAGGTCGCCGAGCATCCCGACGCGGCGAACGCCCAGCACTACGAGGTCCCGGCGGCGTTCTTCGGCAAGGTGCTTGGCCCCCACCGCAAATACTCGTCGTGTTTCTATCGCGATGCCGAGACCACGCTGGCGCAGGCCGAAGCGGAGGCGCTGCGGCTGACGATAGAGCACGCCGACCTGCGCGACGGCCAGGCGATCCTCGAACTCGGCTGCGGCTGGGGCTCGCTGTCGCTGGCGATGGCTGAGCGGTTTCCCTACGCGCGGATCCTGTCGGTGTCGAACTCGGCGTCGCAGCGGCAGTACATCGAGGCTCAGGCCGCCGCGCGGCGGCTGATGAACCTGCGCGTCGTCACCTGCGACATGAATGCGTTCGAACCACACGACAAATTCGACCGCGTGGTCTCGGTCGAGATGTTCGAGCACATGATGAACTGGCGCAAGCTGATGACTTGGATCCGCGGCTGGCTGAAGCCGGGCGGGTTGTTCTTCATGCATGTCTTCAGTCACCGCCGCGGCACTTACTTGTTCGACCGTGCCGACCCTGCCGACTGGATCGCGCAGCATTTCTTCACCGGCGGAGTGATGCCGAGCCACCGGCTGATCCGGCAATACGCCGATCTGTTCGAGATCGACGAGCAGTGGCGCTGGAGCGGTCGTCACTACCAGCGCACGGCCGAAGACTGGCTGGTCAATTTCGATCGTCACCGCGACGAGATCGAAACCATCCTGCGCCCGGTCTATGGCGACGACACCGCGTTGTGGATGCGTCGCTGGCGCTGGTTCTTCCTCGCAACCTCCGGGCTGTTCGGCTATGCCGAGGGCGACGAATGGGGCGTGAGTCATTACCGCCTGAAGCCGGCCTGACTGTTCGCGCACGGGGGGGCGCGACGTGTTGTCGCTCTGCGTGTGCTGCAAAGCTCGACGATGCGCGCGCTCGTTGTGGCGCCGCTATTGCGGCCAATTCACAACACAGTGAGCAGTAGTGTTTTCATGCGGTTCTGGGCTCGAAAACCCCGCTTAATAAACAGCTAACTACATGGAACTAATCACTTCTTGGTTCCTGAGCCGGGTCGGCAAAATTGATCCGGCGCAATGCGGGCAGCGGTACTTTCCCTAGTTTTGCCTTCGACGAAAGCAGGAGGTGTGACGTGTTTCTAGATTCTGTCGGATCGCTCGTGTTGTTCCTGACGTGCGCCGTCGGCCCTGCGTTGATTGCGTATCTCGTCGTCGACGATCTGTGGCGTAAGGCAACTCAGCGTGCGCAACCGCAGCCCCCGGCTCCGGTGGTGACCGCCAAGCAGGCACCCGAGCGGCGCTTCGGCTGGTTCGCGTGGGCGAACTGAGTTCGGTGAACTAAGCTACGAGTTCAAGACGGGCGCACCCGCCGTCGAGCTTCCAGGGTGCTCATCGCAAACAGTGAGGAAAGAGCCTTGACCATTGTTGCATTGATCGCAGCGATCTACGGGCTGGTCGGCCTGATCGGTCTGGTGGCCTTGATCATCGGCGGCCGTGAGGTCGTGGCGCAGAACGCGCACTGGAAGCGCTTCGACGACGCCCATTACTGGGACGAAGCGGCGGAAGACTGGCGGCCGCACGAACACGCCTCGCGGCCTGCGACGGCCTGATCGGACGTCGATCCGCCCGCGCCGATCGCGGCGCCAACTTGAAAATTTGAAGGCCGGCACCTGCGCCTCGCAGCTGCCGGCCTTTTCTTGTTCGGTGCTACTTGTCGTCGACGTATTCGAGAATGTCGCCGGGTTGACACTCCAGCACCGCGCAAATCCGTGACAGCGTCTCGAACCGAATGCCCTTCACCTTGCCGGATTTCAGCAGCGAGACGTTCTGCTCGGTGATGCCGATCTGCTCGGCGAGCTCCTTCGAGCGCATCTTGCGCCGCGCCAGCATCACGTCGAGATTGACCACAATCGCCATCGCCTACACGAAGCTCGCATTCTCGTCCGCCAGCCGCGCCGCTTCGCGCATCACCGCCGCGACCGCCACCAGGACGCCGCCGACGATCACCGAAACATAGTCGTTGCTGGAGAACGTCAGCACCAGCAGACGTTGACCGGGGGGATTGCTGAGCGACAGCGCGAGCGCCAAAGCGGTCGCGGTGACGGGGCCAAGCAGACCCTGCGCCAGCACGGCGATGCCGAAGCGCTGCAGGTGAGTGGCTGCTGTGGTGGTGAAGACCTGGCCGCGAGCGAACTCGGCGAACAGCGACCGCACATTGACCAACCCCCACAGCATCACGGCAACCGGCACGCTGATAATCACCGCCGCCAGCGCCTGATTGCCGGCGTCGAGCGGCAGGCGCGTGCCGATCTCGCCGAGCTTGGTCAGCAGCAGATTGCGGGTCCAGCTCGGGACCAGGAAGGCGGCGCCGATCAGGCCCACGATCAGCACGATCCCGATCGTGCTCATCCATTCCATCGCGCGCGACAGCCGCACCAGCTTGGTGGCCGCCGGACCTGTCAGTCCGATCGAGGTGCCGGATAGTCGTGCTTGCATTGCAAGGCTCCATCATCTATTTCGAGATGAAATTATCGTAAAACGATAATTTATCATCGTCAAGACAGGATGAGCTCCATGTGTGTCCCCGCCTCGTTCAGATTTGCTGCCGCCGCCATGGCGCTCGGTGCCCTGACTGCCTGCAGCTCCGTTCCGATCACCTCGATGGTCAAGCTGGTGCGTACCGATCTGGCAGCAACCGATCCGGCGGCGCTGCGCATTGCCGTGCGGTTGCCGCAAGGGCTGCGGCCGCGCCGGGTCACTCTGCGCGTCACCGTGGCGGTGGGCGCGGATAAACGCGAGCAGGCGTTCGTGCTGGCCGATCTCGACGATCCCGGCGAACTGTTGTCGCTGAAGGACGAAGTGACGAACGACACCATGATCTACGCCTTCCGGATCGCACCCGAGGATGTGCCGAGGCTGCTCGCGGTCCGCGACCAAATGGCGGCTCACAAGGCAAAGGGCGAGCGCGGCTCGCTGACGATCGGGGTCGGCGCCGAAGCCTGCCGTACCGGCACGCTGCCGGCCAAGACTCTGGTCACGACGTATCTGAAGACCGAGCGCACCGGCGACTTCTTCCCGCTGACGCGCGACGTCGACCTGCGCAAGGACGTGCCGAAAGAGGCTGTGCCCGAGCGCATTCCGCTGTGTAACTAAAAGGGGCAGTTCTTCACTTCTCCCCGCGCGCGGGGAGAAGGAGCAGGCCGTGCATCGAAGGAGCGGCTCAGGGCTTCGGACAGGTCGGCGGGGTGTCGTCGGACCATTCGGGAGCCGACAATTCCAGATCGTTCAGGCCGAGCAAGCCGATCGCGCGCAGTGCCATGTGGTCGACCATTTCCGAGATCGAGCGCGGCCGCTGATAGAACGCCGGCGACAGCGGCGCCACGATTGCGCCGATCTCGGTCGCCTGCGCCATGCTGCGGATATGGCCGAGATGCAGCGGCGTCTCGCGCAGCATCAGCACCAGCCGGCGCCGCTCCTTGAGCTGCACGTCGGCGGAGCGCACCAATAGATTGTCGAGGTCACCGTGGGCGATTGCCGACAGGGTGCGGATCGAACACGGCGCCACGATCATGCCGGAGGTGCGGAACGAGCCGGAGGCGATACAGGCGCCGACGTCGTCGATTTTGTGAAAGCGATGCACCAGGTCGGCGGCGTGATCGAGTGCGTTCGGTCCGACCTCGTAGCCGATGGTCCGCCTTGCGGCTTTCGACACCACCAGATGCACTTCGCAATCGACCGAGGCCAGCAGTTCGACCACCCGCAGCCCCACCGCAGCGCCCGAGGCGCCGCTGATGCCGACCACGATGCGGTGCTGCGTGCTCATCGGATCAGTCGGCGTTGCCCGGCCGCCGGCTGATGTTCCGGCGACAGCCCGAGGCTCGTCCACATCGCATCGACCCGCGCGATCACGTCTTTGTCCATCTCCAACACCTTGCCCCACTCGCGCTCGGTCTCGGTGCCGATCTTGTTGGTGGCGTCGATGCCGAGCTTACCGCCGAGTCCGGATTTCGGCGAGGCGAAGTCGAGATAATCGATCGGGGTGTCGCTGATCGACACCATGTCGCGCGAGGTGTCGCACCGCGTGGAGACCGCCCACATCACGTCGGCCCAGTCGCGGACATCGACGTCGTCGTCGACGATGATCAGGAGCTTGGTGTAGCTGAACTGCGGCAGCATCGACCACAGCCCCATCATCAGCCGGCGCGCCTGGCCGGGGTAGCGTTTCTTGATCGAGGCGACCGCGATCCGATAAGAGCACGCCTCCGGCGGCAGCCACAGATCAACGATCTCGGGGAATTGACGCCGCGCGACCGGGAGGAACACGTCGTTGAACGCCTCGCCGAGCCGCGACGGCTCGTCCGGTGGCCGGCCCGTGTAGGTCGACAGATAGATCGGGTGCCGGCGCATGGTGATGGCGGTGATCCGCATCACCGGGAATTCCTCGACCGCGTTGTAATAGCCGGTGTGGTCGCCATACGGCCCCTCCGGCGCAGTTTCGGTCGGTGACACGAAGCCTTCGAGCACGATCTCGGCATCGGCCGGCACGCTGATGGGAATGGTTTGGCACGGCGTCAGACTTGGCCGCTCGCCGCCGAGCAGGCCGGCGAATTTGATTTCCGACACCGTCTCCGGCAGCGGCAGCACTGCGGAGAGAATCATCGACGGATCGGCGCCGATCACGATCGCGACCGGCATCTCGCGCTTGTCGGCTTTCCACTGGTGGTGGTGCTTGGCTCCGCCACGATGCGCCAGCCAGCGCATGATGAGGCGATCCTTGCCCAGCACCTGCATCCGATAAACGCCGACATTGTCGGTGCCGTGGGCGCGGGGCGGCTGCTTGGTGAAGACGAGGCCCCAGGTGATCAGCGGCGCCGGCTCTCCGGGCCAGGGGATCTGCACCGGCAGCCGGCCGAGGTCGACCGCGTCGCCGGTCAGCACCACTTCCTGCACCGGCGCCGATTTCGCCATCTTCGGCCGCATCGCCAGTGCGGCCTTGGCCATTGGCAGTTTGCTCAACGCGTCGGTCAGGCTCTGCGGCGGCGCCGGCTCTCGCATCTCGGCGAGCGCCTCGCCGAGCCGCGACAGGTTTTCCGGCAGGATCCCGAGGCCCCAGGCCACCCGTTCGACCGTGCCGAACAGATTGACCAGGATCGGCATCTCCGACGGCCTGCCGTCGGCCTTGATCGGGTTTTCGATCAGGAGTGCCGGGCCACCGGCATGCAGCACGCGGCGATGGATTTCGGTGAGGTCGTGGACCACCGAGACCGGCTTGCGGATGCGGTGCAACTGTCCGCGTGATTCGAGATAGCCAATAAACGCACGCAGATCAGGGAAGGGCGGTTTGACGCGGCTCAGCATGATGTCTCCCTGCGGACAACACTGGTCAGCACTTGCCATCGACGCTGTCTTTGATCAGGCGCAAAGAAGTACCGTCGGGGCCGGGCTACGCGGACTGTTCACGATAAGGTGGCCCATGTCGGTATCCAATTCGTCCGTCTCCAGGATGCCCGTGCCGCTTGCCCTCGCGACGCGGGTGTTGCCGCTGTTGCCACTGCAGGTGCTGCTCGGAATCTGCTTGCGCGAAATTCGCGCGCGCCATCCCCGGATCTTCGATCGCCTCGGTCCGCACACCGGCAAGCGTTACGGCCTCGCGCCGACTGACCTGCCGATTGCGTTCGTTCTCGAGCCGCGTCGGATGAGTCCGCGGGTCACGGTGGTGCGTAAGCTGCCCACCAACATCCACGCGCGGATCGCGGGGCCGCTGTCGGCGCTGATCGGCATGACCGACGGCTCCTATGACGGCGACGCGCTGTTCTTCTCGCGCGACATCGAAATCGACGGCGACATGGAAGCGGTGGTCGCGCTGCGCAATGCGATCGACGATTCCCGCGTCGACTTCCTGAAAGAGTCGGTGGCGTGGTTCGGCCCGCTGGCGGCGCCGATCGAACGGATCTTGCGCAGCCTGGTCGGCGCGCAGCCCGGCTATCGCGAAGAGCTGGGTGTCGGAGGCGGAGGTTAGAGCATGGAACTGATCTGTCCCGCTGGTACGCCGGCAGCGCTGCATGATGCCGTCGCCGCAGGCGCCGACGCGATCTATTGCGGCTTCAATGACGAAACCAATGCGCGCAACTTCCCGGGGCTGAACTTCAGCCGCGAGGAGATGCGGGAGTCGATCGCGCACGCGCATCGCTACGGCACCAAGGTGCTGGTAGCGATCAACACCTTCGCGCGCGCCGGCAATGTCGAGCTGTGGCAGCGTGCGGTCGACGACGCGGTCGAGGCCGAAGCCGATGCGCTGATCCTCGCCGACGTCGGCGTCATGGATTACTGCGCCAAGACTCATCCGGAGCAGCGGCTGCACGTCTCGGTGCAGGCGGCCGCCGCCAATCCGGATTCGATCCGGTTCTATGTCGACAGCTTCAACGCGCAGCGCGTGGTGCTGCCGCGCGTCCTCAGCGTGCAGGAAATTGCCGCGATCACCAAAGAGGTGAAGGTCGAGACCGAGGTCTTCATCTTCGGCGGCCTGTGCGTGATGGAAGAGGGCCGCTGCTCGCTGTCGTCCTACGCCACCGGCAAGTCGCCCAATATGGACGGCGTGTGTTCGCCGGCCGCCTCGATCCAGTATCGCGAGCAGAACGGCTCGCTGGTGTCGCGGCTCGGTGAGTTCACCATCAACAAATTCGCCAAGGGCGAGGCTGCGGCGTATCCGACGCTGTGCAAGGGCCGCTACCAGACCGACGAAGGCTGCGGTTATCTGTTCGAAGACCCGGCCAGCCTCGATGCCACCACGATGCTGCCGGACCTGCGCGCCGCCGGCGTTGCGGCGCTCAAGATCGAAGGCCGCCAGCGCGGCCGGGCCTATATCGAGCGGGTGGTGAAGACCTTCAAGGACGTGCTCGCCGCGCTCGACGACGGCCGGCCGCTCCCGGTCGATGCACTGCGCGGCCTGACCGAAGGCCAGTCGACCACCACCGGCGCCTACAAGAAGACCTGGCGCTGACAACGTGGCGCCGACGCCTGTCGGCGCCGAGTGATTTTTCGCGAACCACCTACAGCGAGGCTACTCCCATGCAACTCACGCTTGGACCGGTGCTGTTCAACTGGAAGCCGGAAGAGTGGCGCGACTTCTATTTCCGCATCGCCGACGAAGCGCCGGTCGATACCGTCGTGGTCGGCGAGGTGGTGTGCTCGAAGCGCCAGCCGTTCCTCGAGGAGCACATCCCGGCGGTGGTCGAGCGCCTCGCCGGCGCCGGCAAGAAAGTGCTGATGGGCTCGCTGGTGCTGATGTCGCTGCCGCGCGAGCGCAAGGCGATGGCCGAGCTCGCCGCCGACGACGGCTTCATGATGGAGGTCAACGACCTCTCCTGCC
>NZ_QTKI01000154.1:0-10530 GCF_010820945.1 Rhodopseudomonas sp. BR0C11 | reverse complement strand
ATCGGCATCCGCTCATACAGCCGGGCGCAGGCCTCGCCGATCGGCATGCCGATCGCCTGGGTTTCGATGATGGCATTGAACTCGCCCCGTAGCGGCTCAGGTGAATCGGCGGCCACCATCTTGATCGAGTCGAACAAAGGCAGGCCGGCCTTGATACCGCGAACGATAACGTCAACCGCGTCGGGGAGGGCAGCCAGAAACTTCTTCTCGCGGCGGCGCTTGAGATAGCCGAGCGTCCAGCGCGGCAGTCCGAAGCCGGCGGCGAAACCAAGACCGGCCGCGGCCGGCAGTCCGGCGCCCAAGATGATCGCGATACCGAACACGAAGATGCCGAGCGAAGCCGAAACCACGCCGAATTTGCCGGGAGTCCAATCGAGGCCAGCCTGCGACAGCTTGGCGGTCAGCGGGACGTTCTTCTGCTTTTCGTTGCGGGTCTCGATCTCTTTGAGAGAGCCTTCGATCTGCTCGCGCCGTGACCGCTGCGTGCGATCGGCTTGACGCACGGTGGGCGTGGAGCGCGCGACGGAGGTCAGCCGCTGTTCGACAGTCTTCTCTCCGGACAGCAGCGGATAGACGAAAACCCATGCCACACCGCCGACGGCGATGGCAGCGAAGAAGCCGAGTGCGAGCGTTTGCATTTCTATCGCTCCGGCCTCTTATGAGTTGACCACGACCTCCGCGGCATCCAGCGCCGCGGCGAGTCGTTGCTCTTCGCCGTAATAGCGGGCGCGCTCCCAGAACCGCGGACGACCGATGCCGGTGGCGCGGTGGCGGCCGACGATGTGACCGTTGGCGTCCTCGCCCAACAGGTCGTAGACGAAGATATCCTGGGTGATGATGGTGTCGCCTTCCATCCCCACCACCTCGGGGACGTGAGTGATGCGGCGGGAGCCGTCACGCAGGCGAGCCGCCTGGATGATTACGTCGATCGAGGCGCAGATCATCTCGCGGATCGTGCGCGAGGGCAGCGCGAAGCCGCCCATCGTGATCATCGATTCACAACGTGACAAAGCTTCGCGCGGATTGTTGGCGTGCAGCGTGCCCATCGAGCCGTCGTGGCCAGTGTTCATCGCCTGCAACAGGTCGAACGCCTCTGGTCCGCGGACTTCGCCGACGATGATCCGCTCAGGACGCATACGCAGACAGTTGCGGACCAGATCTCGCATCGTGATCTGGCCTTCGCCTTCGATGTTCGGGGGACGGGTTTCGAGGCGCACCACGTGCGGCTGCTGCAGCTGCAATTCGGCCGCGTCTTCGCAGGTGATGATGCGCTCGTCGTCGTCGATATAGTTGGTCAGGCAGTTCAGGAGGGTCGTTTTACCCGATCCGGTACCGCCCGAGATCAGCACGTTGCAGCGGACCCTGCCGATGATCTGCAGAATCTGAGCGCCCTCCGGCGTGATCGCGCCGAATTTGACCAGCTGGTCGAGCGTCAGCTTGTCCTTTTTGAATTTGCGGATGGTGAGGGCTGGTCCGTCGATCGCCAGCGGCGGCACAATCGCGTTGACGCGGGAGCCGTCGGCGAGGCGTGCGTCGCAAATCGGCGAGGATTCGTCGACGCGGCGGCCGACTTGGCTGACGATGCGCTGGCAGATGTTGAGGAGCTGCTGGTTGTCACGAAACCGAATGCCGGTGCGTTGAATCCGGCCTGCGACTTCGATGTAAACCGTGCCGGCACCGTTGACCATGATGTCGGAAATGTCGTCGCGCGACAGCAGCGGCTCGAGCGGACCATAGCCGAGCACGTCGTTGCAGATGTCGTCGAGCAGTTCCTCCTGCTCGGCGATCGACATCACGATGTTCTTGATCGCGATGATCTCGTTGACGATGTCGCGGATTTCTTCTCGGGCGGATTCGCCGTCGAGCTTGGCAAGCTGCGCCAGATCGATCGCTTCGATCAGCGCGCCGAAGATCGTCGCCTTGACTTGGTAGTAGTTCTCGGAGCGTCGCGTCTCGACTGCCACTGGCGGCGCTGAAGGGGGGCGCGCTGGTGCGAGCGGTGGTGATGACACGACCGGCTTGGGTTCGACGGCGCGCATCGTCGGCTCCGGCGAGAAGCTCGCCGGTTTCAGGGCCCTGACTTCGTTTTCCGGTCCGCGCTTACCAAACACCTCGATACTCCAACACCAGGCTTACTTGGCCCGCAACTTCTCCAGAATCGGCCCGAGGAACGACCCCTTCGGCTTCTTGGCCTCTCCGCGCCCCGTCAGCCGCTGGGCGATCTGCAGGAACATTTCCGTTGTCTTATGGTTCGCCGCGATTTCCGCGATCATCTGGCCGTTGTTGGCGGCCGCGCCGAAGATCTGCGGCTCGAACGGGATCGAGACGATCGGTGGGCTCTCAATCGCCTTGGCGAACTCGCTCGTAGAGATCTCGGGGCGCTTCGGCACGCCGACCTGATTGAGACAGTAGAGCGGGGGACGATCGTTCGGCCGTCCTGCCTTCAAGAGGTCGATCAGGTTCTTGGTATTGCGCAGATTGGCGAGATCGGGCGTCGCGACGATCAGGATGTCATCGGCGGTGATGAGGGAACGCTTGGCCCATCCGGTCCATTGATGCGGCACGTCGAGCACAATGCACGGCATCGTGGTGCGGAGCGTGTCGAAGACCGAGTCGAATGCATCGGCACCGAAATCGTAGACGCGGTCCAGCGTCGCCGGCGCAGCCAGCAGGCTGAGATGGTCGGTGCATTTCGACAGCAGGCGATCGACGAAGGCGGTATCGACGCGGTCGGGTGCAAATACCGCCTCCGCAATACCCTGCGGCGGGTCCTGGTTGTAG
Organism: Rhodopseudomonas sp. BR0C11; assembly: GCF_010820945.1. Classification (NCBI taxonomy): domain Bacteria; kingdom Pseudomonadati; phylum Pseudomonadota; class Alphaproteobacteria; order Hyphomicrobiales; family Nitrobacteraceae; genus Rhodopseudomonas; species Rhodopseudomonas sp. BR0C11. The sequence continues at coordinate 7,749 of NZ_QTKI01000154.1, read as the reverse complement.
TCGAGTCCGGCGGTGCCGAACGCGAGATCGAGATCGGCGACGACCGAGTCCAGCGCCAGGTCACGGGCGATCGCCCAGGCGACGTTGTGGGCAACGGTGGATGCGCCAACGCCCCCTTTTGCTCCGACCACTGCGATGATGCGGCCGACGGCTTTGGCTTCAGGGGCCGAGAACAGATTGCAAATTGAGCGCACGACGTCGATCGGCTGCACCGGCGCGATCGCGTAGTCGCTGACGCCGCGCCGGACGAGTTCGCGATACAGCGTGACGTCGTTGACTTTGCCGATCACGATCACCCGCGTGCCCGGATCGCACACCGTCGCGAGCTGGTCGAGACCGGCCAGCACGTCGCTGCGCGCGTCGGTTTCGAGCACGATGACGTTTGGCGTCGGAGCGGAGCGATAGGCTTCGATCGCCGCGACCACGCCGCCCATCTGGATCTTCAGATGCGCCTTGGCGAGACGACGATCTTCGCCTGCAGCCTGCACGGCGGCGGCAGTCTCGACGGTCTCGCAGAATGCTTGAACCGAGACGCGGGGAGCCGGCGCGATGTGATCCTCCGGCCCCGCGTCCGGGGCCGCCGTGGCCGGTTCGTCCTGATTTTGCCGCGAGTAACTGATCATTGTCCGACGCCGCTCAACTTGCTCTTGTCGCTCGTGTCCGGTTTGGTCGTGCGATAGGTGTCGTAGGTCACAGCGCGACGTGCGGTGTAAGGCGGCGTTTCAGGGCGCGGCTGGACCAGATCGGCGGGATTTTCGACCATCGCAGCAAGATTGCGCTGGTTGGCGCAGCCGAGATTCCAGTAAGGACGATTGTCGTAGTAGCCCTTGTTCTTGATGCTCGGACCGAGATCCTCCGGCCACAACCCGCAGGGGCCTGCCACGGCTGTCACCCTCGGATAGATCAGGCGGATGGTCGCGAACGTGCGCGGGTCGGCCGGACGATAGTGCTTCACCGTCACGCCGCGCGGCGGCACGCCGTTGGCCGCGAGCACCGACTGAATCTCCCGGATGGTGTCGGAGGCGGCGCGGGCGTTGGGCGTGTCGGAGGGCACTTCGGCAATGATCGCGCCGGTGCCTTCTCGCAGCCAGGTCTGGCCGAGCTCGGCGACTTCCGCGCGCTGTACGGGGGTGAGACCGCCCCGGCCGTTGCCGACGAAGACTTCGACCGTACGATCAGCCTCGCGGATCGCGATCGGATGGCGCTGCCGATAGTCGGTCGGGATGCTCTGGGTGACTTCGACTTCCCGGCTGGTGTGGGTGCAGGCCCCCAGTGACAGCGAGAAACCGATCAAAGCGGCCCCGAGACCGAGGCCGCGTGCCACTTTGGCGGAGGTAGGAGATGTCATTGTGCTGTCCTCGCTCCGCCTAGTCGGTGATGAAGCCGAACCGGCCGCGATAGGTGCGGGCGGGCTCGGTCCGGCCGGGAACGCCGTAGAGCTTGTTGATGCTGCCCAGCAGGTCGGATTGCGGATCCGAGGCGTCGGCGAAGCCGTCGTCGGGCCGCGACAGATCCTTTTGCGCCACGGCGCGCACCACGTAGGGCGTCACCAGCACCATCAGCTCGGTCTGGCGGTTGATGTAGTCGCGGCTGCGGAACAGCGTACCGAGGATCGGCAGTTGCGCGGCGCCGGGCATGCCATTGATCGCCTGCTTGGTCTGCTCCTGGATCAAGCCGGCCATCGCAAGCGAGCCGCCCGAGGGAATTTCCACCGTGCTCTCGACGCGGCGAGTCTTGATCGACGGCACCGACATGTTGCTGATGATGACAGAGTTGTCGCTCGACACCTCCGAGACTTCGGTCATCACCTTCAGGCTGATCCGGCCTGCGGTCATCACCACCGGCGTGAAGTTGAGCAGGATACCGAACTTCTTGAACGTCACCGACGGCGTGCAGACGCCGTTGGTGCAGGTCACGCCGCTCGGCACCGGGAATTCACCGCCGGCCAGGAAGGTGGCCGGCTCGCCGGAGATCGCCGTCAGATTCGGCTCGGCGAGGGTACGCACGACGCCGGCGCTTTCCATCGCGCGCAGCGTTGCAGTGACCGACGGCAGCGATCCGAATTTGGTGGTCAGTGCATTGGTCGAAACCAGCGGACCACCCGACTGGGTGAATGGATTGGAGTTGTTGAAGTTCACCACGGCGGTGCCGTAGGCCATGTTGGCACTGAGGTCGACGCCGAGCTGCTTGACGATGTCCCGCTGCACTTCGGCAACGGTGATCTTCAGCATCACCTGATCGCGGCCGCGGACCGCGATGTTGTTGACGACCTTCTTGTCTTCACCCACCAACCGCACGGCGAGGTCGTAAGCCTGCTGCGCGTCGATCGGGGAGGTCACCCAGCCGTTCAGCATCACGCCGTCGCCAAGGCCTTCGACCTGGATTTCGGCGTTGGGCAAGGTCTGCTTGAGCGCAGTGCGAAGACCGTTGAGGTCGCGCGTGACTGCGATGTCGTAGGCGGCGATCTGCCGGCCGGCGGAATCGAAGAACACGATGTTGGTCTGGCCGACGGCGGCGCCGATGATGTAGGCGCGCTGCGCCGAACGGACCACCGCATTGGCGATCTTCGGATCCGCAACCAGCACGTCTTTGATGTCGCGCTGCAGGTCGATCACCATCGACTTGCCGATGCCGAGCGAGACCGATTGGGCGTTCAGGCCGGACGATGCCGGTGGGACAGGTGTCGCACGGTAGTCGCTGGCGTGAACCGCGGTCCAGCTCGGGATCAGCGTCAGCGCCACGGCTGCGGATAGGGCGATCGCCGTGGTGCGCCAGAAGTGGGGCGATCGGGGGCCGGTATTGCGAGTCATCTCCCGTCCTCCGATCATCTCTGCAATGATGTCTGAGTGGTAATTTCGTAGCGCGCCACCTTGACGGAGCCACGCTTGGCTTCGGTGGTGTCGTTCGAGGCAGTCTGCCGCGCGTCGGCAAGGTTCGGTGCCAGCGACAGCGTTTCGCCTTGTTGTGCGTTAGCGGCGCCGGTCTCTAGGGAGATCTCGGTCGAAATGGCGCGCATGCCGGCAGGCAGGATCGCGGGCACGGAGCCGGCACCATCGGCTTTGACCAACTTCTGTTTGCGGATCGGCTCACCGGCAATGAAGGGCGCGCGGGCGATCGAGCCGCCAAACTCGGTGGTGGCGCTGGGTTGAGTGTCGCGGCGGATGAAGTTGGAGCTGGCACTTGCGGCGTGCCAAGTCTGCCATTGCAGATCGCCAGCCGTCACGACTTGACCGAGCGGAATGTCGTTCTTGGCGACCAGGACTTCGATCGTCTGAAGCTGGGCAACCGGCGCAGCAGCGGCAGCCGGCTGCGGACCGGCGCTGCTGGCCAGATAAGCGGCGACGCCGCCGGCACCGACAGCGACGGTCAGCACGACAATGCGCGCGGGATTCATACGCTTCACTTTCCACATGACTCGGGCGGCGCACCCGCCGCAGTGAGGCGAGTTGACCAGCTATTCGTCAAAGCATGGTTAATGAGGCGTATCTAAATCGCGTTAACGGGAGGTTCCCGGGCAATCAGCCCAGAGAGAGACGGGCGATATCAACCGCCTTGATCCATTCGGTGTGCGGGTAGATCACCAGCGCGCCCATCGCCAGCGCGATGCCGTAAGGAATGCCGGTTTGCTGGTCGTGCAGCCGCAGGACCCAGCCCTGGCAGGCCAGGCGATAGGGCAGAGGCCACTGTCGGAAGCCGAGCAGCAACAGCGTCAGCGCGCCGCCGAACAGCGAAGCGTACAGCAGGTAGTCCAACAGGTGGTCGAAGCCGAACCATAGCGCCGCGGCGGCCACCACCTTGGCGTCGCCGCCGCCGATCCAGCCCATCGCAAAGCAGCCAAAGGCGACCGCAAGCACCAGAGCGCCGGCCCCGAAGTGCAGCAGGATGTCGTATGCGCCGAGTCCGGTGAGCGGCGCCAAGAGCAGGAAGCCGGCGACGAGCAACAGCGAAATCCGGTTGGAGATCGTCATCGTCAGCAAGTCGCTGGTTGCGGCGAAGGCCATCAACGCAGGAAACAGCGAAATGCGAAGCAGGTCGGCGATCATCTTGGCCTCGTCGGAACTCTGCGGACAATCGAACCAGCACGGGTTCGAAAGCCAAACTAGACGGCAGAAGTGAATGATCGGGAAATGTGGTCCGTTCTCACCACAGCGTTGCAGCGATCTGGACAAGAACCGCCGCGACTGCGAGCGCGAGGGCTGCGCAGACCATCTGCCGCGCGGCCGTGTCGCGTGAGGCCGCAACTGCGCCATCAGGCGCCGGAATCGGTTGGATATGATCGGAACGGTGCATTGCAGTTCTGATCGTGAGACGGAGCGTGAACAAAAAAGGCCCCGGAATGCCGGGGCCTTGATTGTTCGGCCGACCGCCGATTACTTCAGCGCGTTCTGGACGCTGGTGAAGGTCGAGTTCAGCTTGCCGGCGAGGCCCTGCACCGCGGCAATGATGGCGAGCGAGATGCCGGCGGCGATCAGGCCGTATTCAATCGCGGTGGCGCCGGATTCGTCCTTGATGAAACGCGCAACGATGTTCTTCATCGGGTAGCTCCATGTACACGTGGCTGTCGAACTCTGTTTGGTCTTGCCGGCGTTCTCAGCACCGTGACCATGGAGCTAACCCTAGGGGGGGGAAATTGCAGCGCAGTTAATTCGATTGCGTAAACATGGGGGCATCAGGTGTTTCGTTGGCACTTCCGGGGGAGGGTAAATGTGCTGTTAATTTGAAGTAATTGAGTGGCGAAGTCCGTGTTCTCGGCACGCCGATACCGTGGTCCGTACCAGCGCGACGCAAGCTGCTTCAAAATTGGACAAACTGTATCAAATTGTTCTGTTTTGATTTCAGCTTGATTCATAAATCGGCGGGTGCCTTGTCATTGTCGTGTGCCAATGCCGCTAAGAACCACGTCCGTCGGTTCGTAAACCTTCCACGGTTGAGAGCGCCGTCGATCCATTTCACACAGCATTCGGCGAGCACACTTTGTTCTTTGGGGTTGTTGGGCGTGCTTTCTGCGCCCGCGAGTGCCGGTGCTGAGTGGGTAATTGCTGACGGCGCGGATCAGGCGAAGCTGATCAGGCTGTCTCTGCATGGTTCTGGATCCGCTCATTGCGGATGTGTCTCGCCAGCTTGGAGGCTTGGTGGTCGTCCGTTGATTGGGAATCGCAAGGTGCGCGCCGATCTCGATCTAACCGCGGCGTGCGAAGCTGGGGCATCTGAACGCCACTTGAGGTTGGCAACGAATCTGACCGGGAGCCTCGACGAGCAGGCGAGCCGTGTGTCGAGACTTGCAAGGACCTTAGTGTGGCAGTCGGCCGACACCTTTGGGGCCAGAACGTTGTGGTTGACGCGCGGTTAACAGCGCGTCGCATTTCGTTTCAATACAGAGAAACACTTCCACAATGTGTTGCGATTAGGTTGCCTCGAACAGAGGTCGACTGACGGGAAGAGGGTTACGGATCGATGCCGTCCATCGTTTCACCGGCGCGAGCAATGGTTTGCAAATTTCGTCGTAACCGGAAGGGCTCTGCGGCCGTCGAATTTGCGATCGTTGCCCCGATTTTCTTCGCGTTGTTGTTCGCGATCATCGAAGTGGCGATGATCTTTTTCGCCAGCCAGGTGCTGGAGACCGCGGTTCAGGATTCGTCGCGGCTGATCTTTACGCGGCAGGCTCAGAATTCTTCGATGACGCAGGATCAGTTCAAGACCGAGATCTGCAAGCGTCTCGTCTCGCTGTTCGATTGCAACGGCGTCCGCGTCGACGTGCAGAATTATGGCAGCGATTTCAGCACCGTGAACATCACCACACCGATTGATACCAACAAAAATTTCGTCGACAACATGCAGTACAATATCGGCAAGGCTGGCGATATCATCGTGGTTCGCGCCTTCTATCAATGGCCATTGTTCGTCACCGGTCTCGGCTTCGACACCTCAAATCTTGCCGGTGGTAAGAGATTGCTGTCGGCAACCGCCGCGTTCCGCAACGAGCCTTGAGCGAGCAGCGCGATGCGGTTCAGTTTCCAACGTCTTGTTTTTGTTCGATCGCTCGTGTTGCTGCGACGGCTGCAACGCGATCGCCGCGGCGTGGCCGCGATCGAGTTCGCAATCATCGTTCCGGTGATGCTGGTGATGTTTCTCGCAACCGTTGAAGTCACGTCCGGTATCGCCGTCGACCGCAAGGTGACGCTGGTGGCGCGGACGTTGTCGGATCTGGTGTCGCAGTCGACCAGCGTCACTGACAACGACCTCAAGAACGTGTTTGCCGCGAGCTACGGCGTGTTGACTCCGTATTCGGCGACGCCGGTCAAAGCGACCATCACCGAGGTCTTCGTCAACAAGAACCAAGTTGCTACGGTGCAGTGGAGCAAGACGGGGACCGTCACGCAAAGTGGTAGCTCGGCTACCGCGACGGTGACGAATTCGACCCGGCAGGTGGGTGACGCCATCACGATTCCGGATGGCCTCAAAGTCGCCAACACCTATCTGATCTTGAGCGAAGTCAGCTATCAGTATCAGCCGACGGTTGCGTACTTCATTCCTCAGGCTGGTATTAGCCTGACCGACCAGTCTTACACGCGGCCACGACAATCGCTCTGCGTTTTGTACGGCACCACGGTGTGTCCGACGAACTAGGTCTTTCCTCTTTAGCGCTCACACGCCGACATCTGCTAAAGAGGCGTCCCCAAAATGAAAGAGGCCGCGCTGTTAACGCGGCCCCATTCGGTTCAGAACCTAAATCTGCTCAGCTTGCAGCGCGCAGATTGTCGGCCGACGACTTGCCAGAGCGGCGATCGGCGACGATTTCGTAGCTGATCTTCTGGCCCTCGCGCAGGGTGCCGAGACCGGCACGCTCGACAGCGCTGATGTGCACGAACACGTCGTTGCCGCCATCATCCGGCTGGATGAAGCCGTAGCCCTTGGTCGCGTTGAACCACTTCACGGTTCCCATGCTCACGGGTGGTAGTCCCTTCTCAATATAGACACGGTCGATGCCCACTTTGTCTCGGTGGGCTGGTGAGATCGAATTTTTGGAAGGGTCGTCAGCGTTCTGAACCGGCTGTACCGGTGGATAGCTAATGTCGTCCGGCCGAAAATCGATTAACAGATATTATGCGAAGCCTGTCCCCAAAACAATCCTGGCATGCGCGATTTTTTGAGCCGCGGAGGTTCCGGAAGTAGGGGGCTGTCGGGCGCTTTGCGGTCGGCAAAGCGCCTTGTTGTTAGGCAGTTTGCCTTAGCGACGGCGGAACTGACCGCGCGGCGGACCGCTGCGCGGCGGGCCGCCCGGACGCTCGTCCTTGTGACGGAAGATCAGCCGGCCTTTTTCCAGATCGTACGGGGACATCTCGACCGTGACCCGGTCGCCGGCCAGCGTCTTGATGCGATTCTTCTTCATCTTGCCGGCGGTATAGGCGACGATTTCGTGTCCGGTATCGAGCTGCACGCGGTAGCGCGGGTCGGGGAGAATTTCGGTCACCAGTCCTTCGAACTGGATCAGCTCTTCTTTGGCCATCGGTATCTCCAGATCGGCTGTTCGTTAGCGGTGGGGGCGGTGCTGATGAGCGGTCGGTGCGGGGCGGTTTTTGCGCTGCAAAAACGCGACGCCCTGCAGACCCTCACCATTCCCGCCGTGCTGCGGTCGCGGCGCTGCCTCGTGGCGGCTGGCGTCCGACTGGCGGGCGGGCCCGGCTGCGGGACCGTGGCGCCGACGATTCTTTCCCCGCGTCGGTGCATCGCCGCTGCGCGGAGAATGGC
>NZ_QTKI01000153.1:0-10565 GCF_010820945.1 Rhodopseudomonas sp. BR0C11 | reverse complement strand
GGTTCGAATATCCGGTGAAGCCAGCCAGCGTGAAGTAATAGCCGTTCGGGAACAGCGGATTGAAGGTGCCGAGCACGCCGTCTTTCGGGTGATCGTCACCAGACGCCACATCGAACTGCAGCCCGAGCCGCGGCTGCCAGGCGGCGGGCAGCGTGTAGCCGGCGCGGGCACCTACCGCCCAGGTCCGCGCAGCGGAGGTCCCCACCTGCCCGGTCTGCCCCATCGCCTCGAGGTCCCAATCGAGCGACCCCTGCTTGCCGGCAAAGCGGACGTCGAAGATATGCCGGCGCTCATCACCGAAGGCATCGAGATAACGCGCGCCGGCACGTTCATACAGCGAGTAATAGCCTGATAGCTCGTTGTCGCCGAGCACCTTACGTTCGATGCGGAGCGTGCTGAAGCGGAACTGATCGGACGACCGGTCGTCGAACGGGCTCTCGTCGAAATACTGCACCGGCCGACTGACGAAGCCGATGAACCGCCAGGCGCCGGTCTCCCAATCGGCCCACACCGCGTCGAACGATTGCCGCACGTTGGGGCCGTCGCGCGACGACACGAAACGCTGCAGGTCGAAGGCGAAGTCCTGCCGGCCGACCCGGGCTTTGAGCAGCCCGCCGGAGAACTGCTTGGTGTATTCGAGAAACGCCAGCCGCAGATCGACCCGATCCTGATCGACCGAGGTGACGTTCAGTTTATCGAACGCCCGATCGTCCTCGAGCTGGACGAACGCCCGCCAATTGGCATCGAAATGCACATCGGCATGGACCTGCAGACGCTGGATGACATAGCTGTCGCGGGCATTGCCGGCTGTGCCGAACGCCGGGGCGTCGTTGAACTCGAACCGCTCGCGCAGATTGGCGCCAAACGACACATAGCTTTTCGGATCGGATACCCACAGCGGCACGTATTTGAGGGAATCGAACGGCTCGGTCCGCAGCTTCGGATCGGCCAGCACCGACCAATCCTCCGCCCACCGATTGGACTGGATCGCCGGCCGCGCCGGGGCATCATCAGCCGCGCGGGCGAGACCGCCGAAGGAGATGAGCGCGACGGAGGCCAGCAGCGCCGAACGGACGCGCACCGCGCGTCGACGTTCTCCGCGCTCTCCGCCGGCCGCCGTCACTCGGCCGCTGCCGCGTGCCGCTGCGCCGCGGCGTGGATCTCCGCCACGTAGCCACCGGGGAATTGCAGCATCGCGGCCTTGCGGTCTTCGAACGAATAAGGCGGCACCAGCACCGTCACCCCAGCTTCCTTCGCCTTGGCCATCGTCGCCTCCAGATCGGCGACTTCATAGCCGGTGGTCTCGTGTCCGTAAGGATACGGCAAATGCCCGTCGGTGACGAACACGGTCATCTTGCCAAATGCGGACTCGATCCGGATTCGCTTGATCTTGGCGTCGGGCTTGCCCACCTCGGCGCCGGACGCCGCGCTGCTCTCCGACATGATCCGGCCATGCGAGAACTTCACGAAGCTACGCACGAACGCTTCGGCGCGATCGGCCGCGACATACACCCGGTTCTCCGGGACCGAGGTGAAAGCGGCATAGTCCGGCTTGGTCGTGTGCCAGTACAGCTGCATGTTGACCCCGCCGGGCCACTGCACCACCGCGTCGCGTCCGATCGGATCCGGGAAGGTCGACACGATCACGGACGCGCCCGCGGTGCGCGCCTGCCTGATCGCCACATCGATATCGCTGACCAGATAGCCGTTGCGCTCAGCGCCGAACGGGTACGGGATCGGTGTCTTGAAACCGAACAACGACACCGTCCCCACCGGGGTCTGCAGCAACTGCGAGGTCGTGCTGCTCGGCGTCGGCGTCACGGTCGCGACCACCTGCTTGGTGCTCTTGCCCCCGAAGGTGGCGAGAAAGCTCGCCACGAATTTATCGACGTCCTCGGGTGCCACATAGACATGTGTGGTGTCGTATTGCGGCGCGACCGCAACCGAGGGGCTGGCATGCCGCGCCTCCTTCGCTGTCACCGGCGAACTCAGGACGGCGGCGATCGCCAGCAACAGGACGGGCTTCGAAAGCTGTTTCACGGAAGTCTCCTCGCCAATATCAGGATGTCGATCGCCGCTGGTCGGACAGCATCGCCACCAGCACCAGGCCGGCGATCAGTCCAAGATGTTCGAAGAAGGCGTTGGCCTGCATCCACCGGCCTGCTGAGGGAGCGGACCAGAACGCATTCGCAGTGAGCATCGCCACGAAGGTCAGGACGCCGAGCGCGCCGGCGCCAAGCCAGACCAGCCGGTCCGACAGCACCAGGAGCGAGCCGCCGAGCTCGACGACGATGGCGAGCGTCGCCCACAGCCATCCGGGATCAAGTCCGAACCTCTCCTGTTCGGCCACAGCCCCGGCGAAATCGAACAGCTTCACCACGCCGCCGAGCAGATAGGCGGACACCAGCGCGAAGCGCGCGGCGTGCCAGAGCAGCGGCGACGACAGGATCGTCGCCGCCCACCTCGGCTCGTCAGCCGGCCTCACCTCACACCGCCCAGCAAGCGCAGCCCAGCGCGCCCCAGAAACTCTTGAGATCGGAGACCGGCAGCTTGCTCGACCACGCGGTGGCGTGATCGTGGCCATGCAGCGTGCAGCTGTTGGCGCAGCCGCACGACTTCATCGCCTGTACCGCGACCTTGCCGGCAGCACGTTCATCGTCCGCCCAGGCGGCGTAGCCGCCGAACCGGCGCACCGGCGACCAGTCCGGCATGGCCGGCGGCGGCGCGCTGTCGTCGAGACCGGCGAACTCGGCGGCGCCATACACCACCTTGCCGCCGACCATCGTCAGCAGTGCGGTCGTATCCGCGATCTCGGCTTCACTGCAGGAGAAATAGTCGCGGTCGGGCACCACCACGTCGGCGAGCTGGCCGACGGCGATGCGCCCCTTGTTGCCTTCCTCGTTCGAGAACCAGGTGACGTTCTCGGTCCACATCCGCAGCGCGGTCTCCCGGTCGAGGCAGTTCCGCTGCGGAGTGATCCGCAGGCCGCCCACAGTGCGGCCTGTAACTAGCCACGATAGCGACACCCACGGATTGTAGGACGCGACCCGGGTCGCATCGGTGCCGGCCGAGACCTTGACGCCGCTCTCGAGGATACGCTTCACCGGCGGTGTCGCCTCCGCGGCGCCGAAGCCGTAGCGCTCGACGAAATATTCGCCCTGATACGCCATCCGGTGCTGCACCGCGATGCCGCCGCCAAGCGCCGCGATCCGGTCGATCGAGCGATCCGAGATCGTTTCGGCATGATCGAAGAACCAGTGCAGACCGTCGAGCGGCGTATCCTGGTTCACCTTCTCGAACACGTCGAGCGCGCGGGAGATCGTCTCGTCATAGGTCGCGTGCAGACGCCACGGCCATTTGTTCTGCACCAGGATGCGCACCACCTCTTCGAGCTCGCCTTCCATCTCCGGCGGCATGTCGGGGCGAGGCACCCGGAAATCCTCGAAGTCAGCGGCCGAGAACACCAGCATCTCGCCGGCGCCGTTGTGCCGGAAGTAATCGTTGCCCTGCTTGTATTTGGAGGTCTTGGTCCAGTTGAGGAAGTCGTCCTTCTCACCCTTCGGCTTCTGCGTGAACAGATTATAGGCGAGCCGAATGGTCAGCAGCCCCTCTTCGTCGAGCTTCTGGATCACGGCGTAATCGTCGGGATAGTTCTGGAAGCCGCCGCCAGCGTCGATCGCGCCGGTGATGCCGAGCCGGTTCAGTTCGCGCATGAAGTGGCGGGTGGAATTGACCTGATAATCGAACGGCAGCTTCGGCCCCTTCGCCAGCGTCGCGTAGAGGATGTTGGCATTCGGCTTGGCGAGCAGCAGACCCGTGGGATTGCCGTTGGCATCGCGGGTGATCTCGCCGCCGGGCGGCTCCGGCGTATCCTTAGTGTAGCCGACCGCGCGCAGCGCCGCGCCGTTGAGGATGGCGCGGTCATACAGATGCAGCAGAAACACCGGCGTGTCCGGCGCCACTGCGTTGAGTTCGTCGATCGTCGGCAGCCGCTTTTCGGCGAACTGGTGCTCGGTGAAGCCGCCGACGACGCGCACCCATTGCGGCGGCGGCGTGATCGCCACCTGGCGCTTCAACATGTTCATCGCGTCGGCGAGCGAACGGACGCCGTCCCAGCGTAGCTCCATGTTGAAATTCAGGCCGCCGCGGATGATATGCAGATGGTTGTCGATCAGACCAGGCAGCACCCGCCGGCCCTTCAGATCGATCACGCGGGTCGACGGACCAGCGAGCGGCAAGACATCGCGGTCGTGCCCGACCGCCGTGAACCTCCCGTCCGAGATCGCCACCGCACTGGCGGTCGGGTTGCTCCGATCCAGCGTCGTGAACAGGCCGCGATGCAGGATAATATCGGGCGCGGTGCTCATGAGTGCTTCTCCATCTGGTGCGGTTCGGAAGTTGAGGACGTCTCAGCGGCGCGGCGGCCCGGCAGCATGCCGAAGATGTGCGGCGTGCACCTGGCGTCGCGCCACGCGGCCGCAAGGCTGTGGCCGGAGATGATCTGGCGGGCCACCGGAACGATCTGCTCGCCGGCCAGAATGCCAAGCAGCCCGATCAGCGCCACCAGCGGCGGCGCGGGGGAGCGCACGTTGAGCAGGCTGTAGATGATGCCGACCAACAGGCCGGCACCGAGCGACAGCAGATACACTTTCATGGTGCTCTCCCCGCGCTGATCGCGTCAGGCGGCCTTGGTGCCGCCCTCGGAGGCGTGTTCGCCGAGCGCCCACTTGGAGAAACGGATCTGGATGCCGTAGGGCGAGTGCGCCCGCAGGATGTCCATCATGCCCTCATAGGTCTCCGAGCGCGCCCAGTCCTGTTGCAGTTCGAACGCGTACTGGCAGGAAGTGATCGGCACCGCGCCGGCCTGAATCGCGCGCTCCATCGAGCGGTTGTGTGCTTCCATCGACAGATCACCGCAGGCATCGGCCGGGATGTAGATCTCGTAGCCCTCTTTCAACATGTCGAGCGTCGGGAACATGACGCAGGCTTCGGTCCACAGCCCGGCGATTACGAATTTCTTGCGGCCGGTGGCGGCGACGGCTTTACGGAAGTTCGGATCGAGCCACGAGTTCATCGAGGTGCGGTCGATGATGTCGAGGTTCGGAAACAATTCGGTGACTTCCGGCATGAACGGGCCGGAGAACGAATCCTTGGCCACCGTCGTCAGCACCGTCGGAATCTTGAACAGCTTCGCCGCCTTGGCGAGGATCTGGATGTTGTTGAACACCACAAGACGATCGTGCGACTGCACGCCCTGATACATCGCCGGCTGATAATCGATCAGCGCGATCGCGCTGTTCTCGGGCGTGAGCATATCCAGTTTCGACATCGGAATTCTCCAAGTTCGGGGCTGAGCTGAGGCAACTGGGCGCAATCATGCCCTGCCCGGCTCCCAGATCGCTTGGACGAACCCGTCACCGCTTGCACGAACACGCGGCGCCCTGCTCACGCCGATGACGACATCTCACCGCAGGTACACTCATGTGGTCAGGACAGCTCACGCGGTTTCGAGTCTGATGACCGCCGATCCTCTCGCGCCTGACGCGGCGCTCAAACATTCAAACCGCAGCAAGGTCCTGCAATCTCGCTTGGCGCCGCCGCGATAGATTTCCGCTTTGGCAACCAGCGCCGGACAGATCACGAGCGCCTTCAACCCAGCGAGGACCGATGAGCAGTGTTGAAGGCGGCCAGCAGACAGCGGCTCCGCCACGCCCTTCATCCTGGGCAGCCTTTCACCACATCGCCTTCACGGTGGTGTGGACGGCAACGGTGGTGTCCAACGTCGGCACCTGGATGTTCAATGCCGCCTCCGGCTGGCTGATGACCAGCCTGGAGGCCGACCCGCTGCAGGTCGCGCTCGTGCAAGTCGCGTCCAACCTGCCGATCTTCCTGTTTGCCATTCCGGCGGGTGCGCTCGCCGATATCGTCGACAAGCGCAAATTCTTGATCGTGGTGCAGATCGTCCTGACCGTGTTCGCCGCTGCCAGCGCGGCGCTGGTGTGGTTTGGCCTGATGACGCCGCCGCAGCTGTTGCTGTTCACGTTCCTGCTCGGCGCCGGCGCCGCCTTTGCCGCACCGGCGTTTCAATCGATCGTGCCGGACCTGGTGCCGAAGCAGGACCTCGCTTCTGCGGTCGCCAGCAACGGCGTCGGCATCAACATCAGCCGCGCGATCGGCCCGGCGCTGGGAGGCCTCGCAATCGGCAGCCTCGGCATCGCCGCGCCGTTCTGGATCAATGCGGTCAGCAACCTTGCGGTGATCGCCGCGCTGATATGGTGGCGCCCCGCTCATCCGCGCAACGGCACACTGCCGCCGGAACGACTGATCGAAGCACTAATCACCGGCATCCGTCACGCCCGGCACAACACCGAGCTGCGCGCGACGCTGGTGCGCGCGGTGGCGTTCTTCTTCTTCGCCAGCGCCTATTGGGCGCTGCTCCCGCTGGTGGCCCGATCGCGGATCGCTGGCGGGCCGGAACTGTACGGCATCCTGCTCGGCGCGGTCGGCGTCGGCGCGATCGGCGGCGCGCTCATCCTGCCGAAGCTGAAGTCTGCGCTTGGCCCCGACCGGCTGGTGGCCGCCGGTACTCTCGGCACCGCGCTGTGTCTGGTGATGCTCGGCCTTGCCCGGCAGGTCGAACTCGCTGTCGCCGCGTGCCTGCTCGCCGGCGTCTCGTGGATCGCCGTGCTGGCCAGCCTCAACGTCTCGGTCCAGGTCGTGCTGCCGGATTGGGTCCGCGGACGCGGCCTAGCGATGTTCGTCACCGTGTTCTTCGGCGCGATGACCGCAGGCAGTGCGCTGTGGGGCCAAATCGCCTCATCGTTCGGCCTGCCGATCGCACATTTCGCGGCTGCGGCGGGCGCAGTGCTCGGCATTGTGGCGACGTGGCGTTGGAAACTGAAGGCCGGCGCGGACGTCGATCTGTCACCGTCGATGCACTGGCCGATGCCGATCGTCAACATCGATGCCGAGTCGGATCAGGGCCCGGTGCTGATCACGGTCGAGTACCGAATTGCGCCGAGCCATCGCGAGGCGTTTCTCAGCGCGGTGCGGCATCTCAGCCGGCAGCGGCGGCGCGACGGCGCCTATCAATGGGGCGTGTTCGAGGATGCGGCCGATCCCGGCCGCTTTGTCGAAACCTTCAAGGTCGCTTCATGGCTGGAGCATCTCCGCCAGCACGAGCGCGTCACCAATGCCGATCGGGTGCTTCAGGAGCAGATCCGCTTGTTTGATGCCGAACCAAAAGTGACGCATCTGATCGCCGCGCCGCATGGGCACATCAAACGGCAGCCGGCGCATCCGCCGCAGACGTCGTGATGGCTTAGCGCGCCGCTGCGCGCGTCACGATCTGCAGGAAGTTGTCGTTGAGCCGGCGCGCCGTCTCCGCAAAACCGGGCAACAGCCCGGTGGTCTCGTCGGCGAGCTTCGCGGCACGCTCGCGCCCGAGCGCCTTCTCGAGCGAAGCCGCATAGGCGGGAATTCGCTGCCATTCGGGCACGGTGCGGTCGGTGATCTCGACGTGATACTGCAGCCCGTACGCCGCAGGGCCAAACCGGAACGCCTGCACCGCGCAAGCATCATTGCGCGCCAGCACTTCGCCGCCGGCCGGCAACGTCGCGACTTCGGCCCCATGCCATTGGAAGGTCTTCAGCGGGCTGCAAAGACCGGCGAACAACGGATCGGTTGCGCCGGCCGCCGTCAGCTCGACTTCGCCCGGACCAACCTCAGGAGTCTTCCCGAGACGGACTTCGCCGCCGAGCGCAGCCGCGAGCAACTGATGCCCGAGGCAGATCCCAAGATACGGCCGGCCAAGCTCCTGGACGAAGCGTCGGATCGCAGCCTTCTCCGGCACCAGCCAGGGATGCTCGTCTTCCTGCCAAACGTCTTGCGGGCCGCCCATCACAATCAGCGCGTCGTACGGCTCTAGCGCTGGGATCGGTTCGCCTGCATCGAGTTCGACTGCATCCCACACGATCCCCGCTTCGCGCCAGAACTCGCGGAAGATCCCAGGATGCTCGACATCGAGGTGCTGAAACACCAGGAAGCGCAGTCCGCTTCGGTTCGGGCTGGTCGCGATGCTGTTCATGTCGGCCCCGCTCAGATCGGCGCGTGATGCGCGCCACCGATGGCGCGGTTTTGGCCGATACGCTGGCATCGAGCAAGCGCGATAAATGAGCAGCGCCCGCCGAAGCGCGACGGTACCAATCTACGATTCCCCTGCTTTACGGAGCAGATAGATGTCCATCACCCAGCCCTTGGCGGCGCGTACCTGCCGGCGGACGCGCTGAATCTCGGGCGCAATCTCCGGGAGCTTGCCGGCTACCAGGACTTCATCGTCCATGCCGAGGTTCGCGCCCCAGAAGATTTCGGCCCCCTCGGCGTCGATCTTGGCGAAAGTCTCCTCACCATCGAGCATCACCACCGTTGTCTCGCCCGACCATCGCCCCGCGTCGGCGAGCTTGCGCCCTGTTGTCACCGTGACCGGTTCGCCGATGCCATTCAGCGCGATACCATGACGCGCCGTCAGCGCCTGCACTGCGGTGATGCCGGGAATGATCTCGTAATCGATCGCCATGCCGCGCGCGCTCAACCGGTCGAGAATGCGGATCGTGCTGTCGTAAAGCGACGGATCGCCCCACACCAGAAACGCGCCGCAACCATCCTCCGGCAGTTGCTCGGTCATCGCGTGCTGAAACCGGTCGGCGATCTGGGCGTGCCAATCGTCCACCGTAGCGCGATAATCCCGCGGCTGCGCTTCACGCTTGGGGATGTCGATGGTGACGAAGCGGTAGCCCGGCGTCTTGATGAAGCGCTCGCAGATCTGCTCGCGCGCCAGGCGCAGCTCGGCCTTTTCTTCTCCCTTGTCGGGAATGAAGAACACGGTCGCGCGGTTCAGCGCCTCGACAGCCTGAAGGGTCAGGTAGTTCGGACCGCCCGGCCCGATTCCGATCAACAAGATCTTCCGCATCGTCGTCCTATTCCGCCCGCGAACGCCGCTTCACCGCGCCAGCGCCAGCAAGGCATCGAGATCGAGATTGCTTTCGCAATGATCGGCGAGCGCGTCCAGCGTCTCCTCCACCCGCCGCTCGAAATCGAGCCCGGACGACGCAGCACCGATCTGTGCCAGCCAGGCAGAGCGGAACGCATCGCCGCCGAAGATGCCGTGCAGATAGCCGCCGCTGACGCGGCCGTCCGCCGAGACGGCGCCTTCGGCGCGCTCGGTGCCTCCCTCCTCAAGCTTCAGCCAGGGCCGCGCCAGACCCGGGCCGGTGGTCCGCCCCATATGCATCTCGTAGCCAACGACGCGGCACCCGCTGACCCGATCGATCGCATCGATCTCGATCAGGCGCTTTTCGCCAGAAATCTCGGTCTCGATGTCGAGCAAACCAAGCCCGGCGGTCTCGCCCGCGGGCCCTTCAATGCCTTGCGGATCGCGCACCACCTGGCCGAGCATCTGGAAGCCAGCACACAGCCCGACAACGCGGCCGCCGCGGCGGACGTGGGCGTGAATGTCGATATCCCAACCCTCGCGCCGAATCAGATCGAGCTCGGTGCGGGTCGCCTTCGAACCCGGCAGCACCACGACGTCGACATCGGCCGGAATCGGCGATCCCGGCTGAATCCACTGCAGATCGATGTCGGGCTCCGCCACCAACGGATCAAGGTCATCGAAATTGGCGACGCGCTGCAGCCGTGGCACCGCGATCTTGAGCTTGCCCCGGCTCGCCGCTGCGGCGCGCTCCAGCGCCAGCGAGTCTTCTGCCGGCAGTCGGTCGGCGCCGGGAAACCAGCGCAGCACGCCGAGGAATGGCCAGCCGGTCTCCGCCGTGATGGTCCGGCAGCCGGGCTCGAACAGCGAGAAGTCGCCGCGGAACTTGTTGATCAGATAACCGGCGACGCGGGCGCGATCGCTCTCGCCCAGCAACACGTAGCTGCCGACCAGTGCCGCCATGGTGCCGCCGCGATCGATGTCCGACAGAAACACGACCGGCAGATCGGCCGCCTCGGCGAACCGCATATTGGTGATGTCGGAGGCGCGCAAGTAAACCTCGGCGCCGCTGCCGGCGCCTTCGACCAGCACCAGATCGGCCTCGGCGGCGAGTCGTTCGAAGCTGTCGACCACCGCCGGAATCAGCCGCTGCCGCATGTGGTGATAGATTCGCGCCGGGCAGTTACCGAGCACGCGTCCGCGCAGCACCACCTGGGCGCCAATTTCGGACTGCGGTTTCAGCAGCACCGGGTTCATGTGGATCGATGGCGCCACGCCGCAAGCGCGGGCCTGCAACGCCTGGGCTCGGCCGATCTCGCCTCGAACTTGTTCGCCATTCGGACCGAGCGGCAGATCGGAGTCCGAGGCGACCGCGGCGTTGTTGCTCATGTTCTGCGCCTTGAATGGACGCACCACCAGCCCGCGCCGGGCGAAGGCACGGCACAGCCCGGCGACCACCATGCTCTTGCCGACGTCCGAACTGGTGCCCTGGATCATCAGCGAGCGGGCGCGCCGGGGCCCGGCCGTCGAGCGCGGCGTGAATTGGATACGGGAGATGAGCTCCTCGACATGGGCG
>NZ_QTKI01000152.1:0-10580 GCF_010820945.1 Rhodopseudomonas sp. BR0C11 | reverse complement strand
GATCTATCGCGCGCCGGTCTCGACCGGGACCACGGGTCGCGAAACACCGGCCGGCGTGTTTGCCGTGGTCGAGAAGGATAAGGACCACCGCTCGACGATGTACGACGACGCCTGGATGCCGAACATGCAGCGCATCACCTGGAACGGCGTTGCGCTGCACGGCGGTCCGCTGCCGGGCTATCCGGCGTCGCATGGCTGCGTCCGGATGCCCTACGAGTTCGCCGAGAAGCTGTTCGACAAGACCCGGATCGGGATGCGGGTGATCGTGTCGCCGGAGGATGTCGAGCCGGCCGATATCAGCCATCCGGTGCTGTTCTCGCCGAATGCGGAGGCGCTGGCCGCTGCGCCAACGCGCGCCGAGACCGCGGTGCGCGAGGCCGAGCAGGCCGCGCAGGCGGCTGATGAAGCCAAGGCCGCCGCGACCGCAGCCGCCCGCGCGGTGAAACCGCTCAAGGACACCTTACGCAAACTGGAACGCGCCAAGGCACGGGCCGAGGCGGCGCTGAAGGCGGCCGACAAGGTGCTGGTCGCCGCCAGCACGGACGAAGCCAAGGCCAAGGCGGAAGAGCGTCAGCAGCAGGCCGCGCAGCAGCTCGGCGAAGCCACGACCCAGCTCGAGACGGCCAAAGCCGACGCGGACGCCAAGCACGCCGCCGCAGCCGCCACCAAGGAGGCTGCGAAAACTGCCGCGACGAAGAAAGCCGAGACGGCGAAGCTGGCGACCGACGCCAAGCTCGCGCAGGAGCCGGTGTCGATCTACATCAGCCGCTCGACGCAGAAACTCTACGCCCGCCGCAACACCCGCAAGCCGCTCCCCGACGGCGGCGAGCTGTTCGACTTCTCGATCGAAGTGCCGGTGACGATCCGCGATCCGGAGCGGCCGATCGGCACGCACATCTTCACCGCGATGGCGCGCAACGACGCAGGTCTGCGCTGGAGCGCGGTGACGATCGAAAGCGCCGATGATGCCAAGAGCGCGCTCGACCGCGTCACGATCCCGCCGGAGGTGCTGGAGCGGATCGGCCCGACCGCGCTGCCGCGCTCCTCGATCATCATCTCCGACGAGCCGCTGAGCGCGGAGACCAACTACCGGACCGAATTCGTCGCGGTGCTCAGCGATCAGCCGCAGGGCGGCTTCATCACCCGCAAGCCGACCAGCAGCGACGTTCCGGTGGCCAGCAGCGATGACTGGAACGATGGCGGCTTCGGGTTCTTCTTCCAGCCCAGGGAGCAACGTGTCCCCGAGCAGTCCCGTCGCGGCCGTTATGGCGAGGGCTATTACCGCCAGCAGCAAGACTACTACCGCCAGGAGCAGCCGGGCTGGTGGTAGCGCCTGCCGCGCTACGCGCCTCCCGCCGCCTCGTCGAGAGCCTCGGGTGGCGTCCGCTGTACCAGCAGGGTCGGAATCCGGCGGGTGCCGCTGCGCACCGTGACGACGCGGGTGTCGGCATGGCGCCCGGCCCGTGACGCGGTGACGGTCAGGCCGGCGGCGAGCAGCCGCTCGCGCGCCGCCTCGACATCGTCGACGCGCCAGCCGACGCCCCACAGCTTGTCGTTCTTGGCGTCCGAGCCCGCGACCGGCCGGTGCACCACCTCGATCCTGAGATCGCCGCAGTGGAACGACATCAGCCGCCCCCAGTCCTGCTGCGAGCGATCTAGCGCCATGTCGAGCCCGAGCCGGGCGCCGTACAGCGCCGCCGCGCGATCGGGATCGGAGGTCGAGATCACCAGATGATCGAGGCCCACCACCGGGGCCGGCCCGATCACCTGCGATTGCGGCCGCTCGGAGCCGAGTTCGAGGAAGAACATCCGCACCCCGCGGGTGGTCTCGGTCGCGGTCCGGGTGCGTTTCCAGGTCAGCGTCGCGCCAGTGATGCGGTCGCGGCCTTCGACGTCGGCGACCGGCGTCGGCTGCAGCGCCACCCGATCGGGCCGATAGCGCGCGGCGTTCGCGTCGGCGACCCGGAAGCACAGGCTGGCGATGCCCTCGCCTTGCAGCTTGATCAGGGTGCGCAGCCGCTCCGCGCTCTGCGACGTGCCGGCCGGCGCCATGAATTCCAACGACATGTTGTCGAAGGTAAACAGAACGTTGTCGGAGCCCTCGTCGCCCCCGCGCCAGGCCGGCGCACGGGCCAGCAGCGTCTCATAGGTCGCGACCGCCTCGTCCAGATCGCTGACCAGGACGACGAGATGATCGATGGCGGTGATCATGGACGTTCCCCCGCAAGCACGCCGCCCCACGCAGTGATTTGCTGCACGATGCTATCGGGTTTGCCGCACCGGTTCATCGGCGCGCAATCCCCGGGCGATGCCGAGGTGCCGCCCGCGGCGGCGCCACCGGACGTGCCGTAAGCCGTTCGCTCGCACGCGACTGCCACCCTCGCCTCCCTGATCGCGCCTGCCCGGAACAAGGCAGCGCGCGCGCCGTTATGACCGGATTTTCGGCGAAACCGCTGTCGTATCAGTTGTGACCCTGCGGAAAATTTTAGCGAATGCGCCGCGAACGGCAATGCTATGCTGAACGCGCCGGAACAGGTCGCAGCCTCGGGACTCTCATGCACGCACTCTTCATCGGACAGACCTATATCGACGTCACCTTCATCACCGACCATCTTCCGACCGGCGACGAAAAGCACGTGGCGTCCGACTACGCGGTGTCGTTCGGCGGCAACGCGGTGACCGCGGCATTCTGCTGCGCCAAGCTCGGGATCGTGCCCGACCTGATCGCCACCATCGCCAACGACTGGCTGGGGCGGATGTTCATGGACATGAGCGCGAAGTACGGCATCTCGGTGCACCCGCGCAAAGTGAACACCTCGTCGCTGTCCTTCATCATGCCGAAGGACGGCAAGCGCGCCATCGTTCGCTGCCGCGACGACGAGCATATCCACCCGTTCCCGCTGCTCAACCTCGGCCAGTGCCGCGCCCTGCATGTCGACGGCCATCAGCCGGACGCAGCGATCCACTACGCAAAACTCTGCCGCGAGGCAGGCATCCTGACCTCGCTCGACGGCGGCGGCCTGCGCACCAACACCCACGAGCTGTTGGAATTCATCGACGTCGCAATCGTCGCCGAGCGACTGTGCGAGCAGATGGACATGACGCCGGAGAAGATGCTTGAGTATCTGAAGTCGCGCGGCTGCCGGGTCGGCGGCATCACCCTCGGCGAGCGTGGCCTGTATTGGTACGACGAGGCCGGCACGGTGCGCACCCTGCCAGCGCTGCCGATCCCGCGCGAGCGGGTGATCGACACTAACGGCGCCGGCGACGTCTTCCACGGCGCCTATGTGTTTTCGTATCTGAACAACCCGGCGCAGAGCTGGCAGCACCACTTCGAATTCGCCCGCGCCGCTTCGACCTTCAAGATCCAGAAGCTCGGCAACGAAGCGGGGCTGCCGACGGTTGCGGATATCGAGGCGGTCAAGCGCGAGTTCGTGGCGGCGGCGTGACGCCCCGCAACGTCATTGCGAGGAGCAAAGCGATGAAGCAATCCAGCTCCGTGTACGAACTTCTGGATTGCTTCGCTTCGCTCGCAATGACGGCCGAAAGCCTTACACCGCCGCCTTCTTTAGGTCGAAGCTAAGATCGGCGGCCTGTTCGGGCGTCACCGACTTGTCGAGCGGAAGAATTTTGCGGCCGAACACGTGGTCGGCCGCGCGGTTGACGGACTCGATGCCGATCAGCTTGCCGGCCTTGTAGCAGAACGCCGAGAACGAGCGCTCGGCGACGCTGCCGCGGATCACCACCTGATCGAATCCGGCAGTGAGGCCGACGATCTGCAGCTTGTCGTCGCCCTGATCGGACCAGAACCACGGATAGCCGTCATAGGCCTTAGCGTCGCCGGTCAGCCGCGCGGCAACGCAGCGTGCCTGGTCGGTGGCGTTCTGCACCGACTCCACCCGCAGCGTCTCGCCGAACCGGACGCTCTCGAACAGCGCGCAGTCGCCGATCGCCGAGATGTTCGGATCACTGGTGAGGAGCTGCTGATTGACGATGATGCCGGCGGCGGTCGACAGGCCCGCTGCGGCGGCGATTTCAACATTCGGGATCACGCCGACGCCGACCACCACCAGATCGCAGGGCAGCGTCTGACCGTTGCTGAGCGCGACGCCGGTGACGCGATCGCCGTCGGCTTCGATTTCGGTGGCGCGGACGCCGTAATGCATCCGGATGCCCGCCGCGGTGTGACGGTCATGGAAGTAACTGGAGATCTCCGGCGTCACCGCACGCGCCATCACCCGCGGTGCCAGTTCGACGACGTCGACCTCGAGGCCCTTGCCGCGCGCAGTGGCGGCGAATTCGAGACCAATGAAGCCGGCACCGATCACCACCACGTGCTTCTTATTCGGCATCCGTTGGCGCAGCACTTCGCTCTCATCGAGCGTGCGCAAATACAGCACGTCCGGCAGCGAGGCGTTGGGCACATCGAGCATGCGGTTGCGCGCGCCGGTGGCGAGCACGAGGTGGCCGTAATCGATCGCGGTGCCGGAAGCGAGCAGCAGCTTGCGGCCGTCACGATCGATCGACACCATCCGGTCGGAAATCAGCTCGATTGCCTGATCCTGGAAGAACTTCTCGGGTCGAAACATCAGCGAGTTGGGATCGCCGCCACTCTTGAGATACGCCTTCGACAATGGCGGGCGCTGATACGGCAGGTGCTTTTCATCGTTGATCAGCGCGATACGCCCGGCGTACTTCGCCTGCCGCAGCGATACGGCGACCTGAAATCCGGCATGTCCGGCTCCAGCAATCAAGACCGTGTCGTTCATTGTTGAGCTCGTTGAGTTGGGATCGGCGCGGCGGACGCGCGGGAGGTGGGGATCAGCCCAGGCTGTAGCACAGTCCGTCACGGGCGGTCAGCACGTTTGCCGACCGGCTCCCATCGCCTCAATAGATCGGCGGCCGGAAATCGAGGATCGGCCCCTTCGGCTCCGACAACGCGTCCAGCGCCACCGCATCGACCAGCAGCGGCCCGCGCGAGCGGGTAACCGCACCGACCCGTTCGATCTTGCCGAACGCCGCTTGGATATCCGGCCGCGCCGCTGCGTTGTCGACGCCGACCAGCAGCAGCGGCCCCGCCAATTGCTGGGCCGTCGGCGCCGGCGCCGCGAGCCAGCGGAATCGTTCGCCGCGCTGAACCACGCAGATGCCGGGCGGCAGATAGAACTCCAGCCAGCCCGTGGTGCCGTAATCGTCGGTCAGCACGCAGCTCGCGCCGATCCGCCGCCGCACCTGATCAATCTCCGCCACCATCTGCGGCACGCCAACGCCGACCGATCGCACTGTCGCGTCGCGGCGATAGCCGGTCAGCGCGCCGGTGTTGACCTGCACCACCACCAGCGCGAACAGCACTGCGCCGGTCGACACCGCCCAGCGCCGGCAAACCGTCACCACGCGGGCGATACCGGGCGTCCAGTGCCGGTAGGCGGCACCGACCGCGGCGGCGAGCGCGAACGCCGGATACAGCGGACTCAGCCAGTTCGCCTCGACACGGTCGTGCAGCGCCTGCCAGGTGAAATACAGCGCGATCGTCCACACCGTGGCGGCAACAAGAACCCGCGACGCTGCCGGCCCGGTGCTGCGCTTGCCAAGCGCGATCAGGCCCATCACTCCGAGGATGAACACGAACGGCGTCGCCAGCACGAACTGGGTCGGGATCAGTTCTGCGACGTAATGCGGCTCGAACCCGCCGAGCTTGGCGCGGCCGAACTGCTTGACGAAGGAAATCCACTCGTGCTGCGCGTTCCAGATCACCACCGGCGAGAATAGCGCGAACGCGACCACGCCTCCGAGATACGGCCACGGCGACAGCAGCCAGCGCCGTAGCGGCGGCACCCAGAGCAGCCAGATCAGGATCGCCGGACCGAAGAACAGCGCGGTGTATTTCGACAGCAGCGCGAGCCCGACCGCGACGCCGACCGCCAGCCACCATACGCCCCTGCCCGTCGCCGCAACCTGCGCCAGAGCGAGCAGAACGAAGCTGGACGCCACCAGCAGCGGCGCGTCCGGCGTGACGATGGTGGTGCCGGCCGACACCATCATGGTGGCGTTGAGCAGCACGGTTGCGGTGGCGGCGATGCCTTCGTCGTCGAACAGCAGAACCGCGGCGCGCCACACCGCCCAGCTCATCGGCAGCGCCAGCAGAATCGACACCAGCCGGACGCCGAATTCGGTGTCGCCGGCGATCAGCGTGCCGAGCTTGATCACCACCGCCACCATCGGCGGGTGATCGAAATAGCTGAGGGCGAGATTCTTCGACCAGGTCCAGTAATACGCCTCGTCGAAGGTCAGCGGCGTGACCGCCGCGGCGATCAGCCGGAGTGCAACCAATCCGACCACGATCAGAATCGTGGCGACGGCGGGACGCCGAATCGCGTCGCTCATCGGCCGATCATCGCTTGCGCCAGACGAACAGGCCGGACATCGCGTAGTTCCACACCACGCCCATCAGCGCACCGGCCGCGCCTGCCAACCACCAGGTGATGTGCTCGTTATAGACCGCGAAGGCGACGCCGACATTGGCGAGCAGACCGACGCCGCACACCAGATAGAACAGCAGCAGGCCGCGGACGATCGCGAAGCCTTTGAGCCGCTGGTCGCGATAGGTCAGGAAATTGTTGAGGATGAAGTTGCTGGTCATCGCCACCAGTGCGGCGACACCCTGCGCCTCGGCGAACGGCTGCTCGAATACCTTCAGCACCACGAACAGCGTGACGAAGTGGACCACCACGCCGGTCGAGCCGACCAGCGCGAACAGGATGAAGCGCAGCGACAACACGTCGTGGCTGAACTTCGCCAACACCAGGCCGAGGAAATCCAGCGCCACCATCGAGTCGAGCTTGCTCTCGCCGTGTAGCCGCGAGCCGAAGGTGAACGGCACCTCGACGATGCGCAGGCTGCCGCGTGCGGTCGCGATCACGTCGAGCAGGATCTTGAAGCCCTGGGTCGAGAGCTCCGGCGCGAGCTGTTCGAAACGGTCGCGGCGGATCATGAAGAAGCCGCTCATCGGGTCAGCGACCTCGATCTTGAGCGCCTTCTGGGCGACCTGGGTGGCGATCGAGCTGATCCCGGCGCGCTGGCGGTTGAAGCTGTCGGCGCTGCCGCCTTCGATATAGCGGCTGCCGATCACAAGATCGGCGGCGTTGCTCTCCAGCAGCGACAGCATTTTGGCGAGCTGGGTTTCGTCGTGCTGCAGGTCGGCGTCCATCACCGCGGCATAGGGGGCGCCGGACGCCAGGATGCCTTCGATGCAGGCGCCGGACAGGCCGCGCCGACCGATCCGGCGGATGCAGCGCGCGCGCGGATCGCGGCGCGCCATCTCGCGGACCACCTGCCAGGTGCCGTCGGGAGAATTGTCGTCGACGAAAATGACCTCCCAGGCCACGCCAAAGAGCGCTGCTTCCAGCTTTCGGAACAGCAGCTCGACATTGTCGCGTTCATTGAAGGTCGGGACGACCACCGAGAGCTGCAGCGGAACCGCCGCGGGCTGGGCACGGGTCGCGACCGCGGCTGGGCTGGCATCGATCATCGCGCCATGCGTATAGCGGCGCACACGAGCTCTGCCAAGGCGAGCCCCGGACGATTTGGATCAGAAATGTTTTGAAATCGGGTGGCTATGGCACCCCAAAAAGGTCAACGACCACGAACAACAGGTGCGCGTACATCCGGCGCTCCCTACTATTCAGTGGTCGTCTCGGCGTCGCACGCTCCGTATCGAAGCATCGACGTCGCCGTTGCAACCAAGATAGGAACGGGGTGCAACTTTCGCAAGGGGTCAGACATGAAGAAAGCTCAGGCAGGCGACATCCGGATCGGGATTGGCGGCTGGACCTACGAGCCGTGGCGCGGCGTGTTCTATCCGGACAAACTGCCGCAGCGGGGAGAGCTGGAATATGCCGCCTCCAAGCTGACCTCGATCGAGATCAACGGCACCTTTTACGGCTCGCAGAAGCCGGAGAGTTTCCGCAAATGGGCCAGCGAGGTGCCGGAGAGCTTCGTGTTCTCGCTGAAGGGACCGCGGTACGCCACCAACCGCAAGGTCCTGGCGGAAGCCGGCGACAGTGTCGAACGGTTCTACCATTCAGGCGTATTCGAACTCGGCGACCGGCTCGGCCCGGTGCTTTGGCAGTTTGCACCGACCAAGAAGTTCGACGAAGCCGATTTCGGCAAATTCCTCGAATTGCTGCCGCGCGAGATCGACGGCCGCAAACTACGGCATGTCGTCGAAGTTCGTCATGACAGTTTCAAGACGCCGGCATTCATCGCGCTGCTGCGCGAGCACAAGATTCCGGTCGTGTACTCCGAGCACGCGACCTATCCTGAGATCGCCGACATCACAGGTGATTTCGTCTACGCACGGCTGCAGAAGGGCAAGGACGAGATCGCCACCGGCTATCCGGCGAAGGCGCTCGCCGCGTGGGCAAAGCGGCTGCAGCTCTGGGCCGATGGCGGCGAGCCCGACGATCTGCCGAAGGTCGATGCGGCAGCAGCGAAGCCGCACAAGCGCGACGTGTTCGCCTATATGATCCACGAAGGCAAGGTACGCGCACCCGCCGCAGCGATGGAATTGATCAAACTGGTCGGCTAAGTTGCGGCGGTACACGCCCAACTGAGCGGACGTGACGCGCGACATTGCGTCACCGCAAGGCCTTGCGACCGATCAATGGGATAGTCAGTGGCGGCGGGCTAGGCTCGCGCTCATGTACTACATCAACAAAAGGATCCGATTTCGGATGGACAAGATCGACTTCATGAACGGCCAGATCAAGGCGCTGGTGAACTTCGCCAACGCACTGATCAAGTCACATCCGTCGCCGACCATCCTGCGTCATCACTTCGAGACGGCAGCACGCGCCGCGCCGAATTCGCCCGAAGGCCTGTCGCTCTCGGAGGCGTATATCGACGGCATGGCCGACATCGATCGTCAGCTCGCAGTGGCGCTCGAACATGCGATCGCACGCCGCGACCAGCACGAGCCGCAACCGGACTAATCCCTCGACAACCCTACAACGTACTAGACAGTCGCCACAACCAGGACTTTAATACGTAAATATTGTCACGTATTAGTTGCTTACCTGAGTAGTGGCGATGCTTTTCGGCTGGGTGGTGAGCGCGTTCGGGCTCGTCGCGGTCTTGATCGCGCAAGCCGGCTGCGCCACCGCCCAGACCTTCGATCCCTCGCTCGACGAGCCCGGGCTCGACCTTCCGGCGCCGCCCTCGTTCGATCTCGG
Source organism: Rhodopseudomonas sp. BR0C11 (assembly GCF_010820945.1). Lineage (NCBI taxonomy): Bacteria > Pseudomonadati > Pseudomonadota > Alphaproteobacteria > Hyphomicrobiales > Nitrobacteraceae > Rhodopseudomonas > Rhodopseudomonas sp. BR0C11. The sequence continues at coordinate 1,350 of NZ_QTKI01000152.1, read as the reverse complement.
CGCGGTGACCCCGCCGGATATCGCGAGCGTCGATACCGATGACGACGAGGGACTAACCGGCGACCTTCCGGCCGGTCGAAGCAACTTCTCTCCTTTGGCCGACTTGGCGGCCGACCGGTTCAGTGGCGGACAAGGACAGGCGTCGCTGCTGTTCGGCGGCTACGATCTGTGGCGCAACGGCGCCTCGCTCTACGGCGGGTTCGAATGGTTCGGCGGCGGCACCGCCGAGAATGGCCCGGTGGTCCGGCTGATGGCGTCGGAAGCTTTGGAGCGTTACCAGGCCGGGCGCTTCACTTATATCAACGACATTTCCCGCGCCTCGGTGCTGGCGGGCTGGCGTTTCAAATCCGGCGCGTTCGAACTGAAGATCCTCGCCGGCCCCGATCTCGAGAACCGCGCCTCGATGCCCGACTACCGCGAGCAGCGCTGGCGCGGCACCCATGGCGGCGTGCGCATCGCGGTGGAGAGCTGGGCCGAGCCGACGCCGGAGACGATGCTGTCGTCATCGTTCTACGCCACCACCGTCGCCGGCAGCTATGGCGCGCGGCTGGCCGCGGGCTGGCGCATGTCCGACGCGTTTTGGGTTGGGCCGGAGATGTCCGGCTCCTCGGATGAGTTCAGCCGGCAGACCCGGATCGGCATCCATCTCACCGGCTTCGAGGTGGCGGCCATGGAATGGTCGGCCGCCGCCGGCTACGTCCGCGACAGCTATGGCCGCAGCGGCATCTACAGCCGCCTCGGCGCATCGCTGAGGCGGTAGCCGGTCCAAGCCGATCGCGAACGCTGGGCGATCAGTCGAGCGTGCGGCGGAATCGGGTGACTGCGATGGTCATCGCGATCAGCATCAGCGTCAGCAGTGCGAGCGCGTCGTACTGAAGGTTCTCCAGCGTCGAGCCCTTCAGCATGATGGCGCGGACGATGCGCAGGTAGTGGGTCAGCGGCAGGCACTCGCCGATATACTGCGCCCATATCGGCATGCCAGCGAACGGGAACATGAAGCCGGACAGCAGAATCGACGGCAGGAAGAACATCATCGACGCCTGCATCGCCTGCAGCTGGTTCTGCACCAGCGTCGAGAAGGTGTAACCGATCGCGAGGTTCGTGGTGATGAACAGCGTCGACAACAGCGCAAGCATAGCGAGACTGCCGCGGAGCGGCACGCCGAACAGCAAGACGCCGATGCCGAGGATCAGCGACGCCTGGATGAAGCCGACGCCGACATAAGGCAGGATCTTGCCGAGCATCACCTCGACCGGCGTGATCGGCATTGACAGCAGGTTCTCCATGGTGCCGCGCTCGATCTCGCGGGTCACCGACAGCGCGGTGAAGCACAGCATCGTCATGGTCAGG
>NZ_QTKI01000151.1:0-10610 GCF_010820945.1 Rhodopseudomonas sp. BR0C11 | reverse complement strand
GTTCCTGCCCGGCAACTTCACCATCGACAATCTGATGCGGGTGCTGATCGGCATCGCGCTGTTCGCCGGCGCCTACAATGCCGAGGTCATTCGCGGCGGCCTGAATGCGATCCCGCGCGGGCAGGCGGAGGCGGCGAGCGCGCTCGGGCTGTCATATTGGAAGACCACCGGGCTGATCGTGCTGCCGCAGGCGTTGCGCCACGTCATTCCGGGCCTGGTCAACAGTTTCATCGCGCTGTTCAAGGACACCTCGCTGGTGTCGATCGTCGCGCTGTTCGATCTGCTTGGCCAGCTCCGCGCCGCATTTGCTGATCCGACCTGGTCGACGCCGACGACGCTGTTCACCGGCTTCGCGTTCACCGGGCTGATCTACTTCGTGTTCTGCTTCGGGATGTCGCGCTATTCGCTGTCGGTCGAGCACCGGCTCAACGCGCACCGGCGGACCTGACGGAAGGATCGATTGATGGCTGATACTCCGATCGTCTCGATCGCGGGCCTGAATAAATGGTACGGCGAGTTTCACGTGCTGCGCGACATCAGCCTCGATGTCGCGCGCAGCGAACGCATCGTGATCTGCGGGCCGTCGGGCTCGGGCAAGTCGACGCTGATCCGCTGCATCAACGCGCTAGAGGAGTTTCAAGAAGGCCAGATCGTGGTCGACGGCATCGACCTCGGGCCGACGCTGAAGCACGTCGACGAGATCCGCCGCGAAGTCGGCATGGTGTTCCAGAGCTTCAACCTGTTTCCGCACCTGACTGTGCTGGAGAACTGCACGCTGGCGCCGATCTGGGTGCGCAACATCCCGAAGAAGGATGCCGAAGCGACCGCGATGAAATTCCTGGAGCGAGTGCGGATTCCCGACAAGGCGAATAAGTATCCCGGCCAGATTTCAGGCGGTCAGCAGCAGCGCGTCGCGATCGCGCGGGCGCTGTCGATGAACCCGAAAGTGATGCTGTTCGACGAGCCGACCTCGGCACTCGACCCGGAGATGGTCAAGGAGGTGCTCGACACCATGGTCGACCTCGCCGAAGAGGGCATGACCATGCTGGTGGTGACGCACGAGATGGGCTTCGCCCGCGAGGTCGCGGACCGCGTGGTGTTCATGGATGCCGGGCAGATCATCGAGGCGAACGAGCCGAAGGAGTTCTTCGCCCATCCGCAGCACGCGCGCACCAAGCTGTTCCTCAGCCAGATCCTGCGCTGAGGCCGGACGATCGAAGCTGCGCTATCTGATGATCGTCGCCCGCGACGTGTAGCGCTTGGCGCTACTGACGGTGAACTGGCTGAAGGTTTCGCGAATGCGCTCGGCCGGCGTCATCTCTTCGTCGAAGTCGCTTATCCCCGCCGCGCCCGGCGTGTGTCGCGGGGCATAAAGCCGGCTGTCGTACAGCGACCGATCGAAGCGGTAGCTGTCGTCGCCGAACAGAGCATCTGAGACCAACAGCACAGCAACCGCCGCCACCAGCGTGGCGCCGAACGACCTGAACACGGACATGAGCCGACGCGCTCCTTGTTTTGCGCAAGGATCGGCCGGCGCCATGAAGTTTCAGTTTAATGCGCAGCGCCCCGTATGAGCACGGTTGGCGGCGGGTTAACGCGGTCGCTCAGGATGTCGCGGCCGCGCCTGTAGCCCTTGGCATTCAGGCCTGCTCGAACGGCACCTGGATCGTGCTCTTGGTCTCCATCCAGTCCGGCACCGGGAGGTTCTTGCTGCGCATGAAGTCCGGGTTGAACAGCTTGGACTGATAGCGGCTGCCGTAGTCGCACAGGATGGTCACGATGGTGTGGCCGGGGCCGAGATCCTTGGCGAGGCGGATCGCGCCGGCGACGTTGATGCCGCTCGAGCCGCCGAGGCACAGGCCTTCGTGTTCGAGCAGATCGTAGATCAGCGGCACTGCTTCATCGTCGGTGATCTGATAGGCGTCGTCGATCTGCGCGCCTTCCAGATTGGCGGTGACGCGACCCTGGCCGATGCCTTCGGTGATCGAAGAGCCTTCCGACTTCAGCGCGCCGTGCTTGTAGTAATTGAACAGCGCCGAGCCCAACGGGTCGGCGAGCACGATGCGGACCTTCGGATTGAACTGCTTCAAGCCGATCGATACGCCGGCCAGCGTGCCGCCGGAGCCGACCGCGGCGACGAAGCCGTCGACCTTGCCATCGGTCTGATTCCAGATTTCCGGCGCAGTCGTCTCGATGTGGGCCTGGCGATTGGCGACGTTATCGAACTGATTGGCCCAGATCGCGCCGTTCGGTTCGGTCTTGGCAAGCTGCGCGGCGAGGCGGCCGGACAGCTTCACGTAGTTGTTGGGATTGGCATAGGGGACGGCGGGCACCTCGATCAGTTCGGCGCCGCACAGCCGCAGCATGTCCTTCTTTTCCTGGCTCTGCGTGCTCGGGATCACGATCACGGTGCGGAAGCCGAGCGCGTTGGCGACCAGCGCCAGCCCGATGCCGGTGTTGCCGGCGGTGCCTTCGACCACGACGCCGCCGGGCCGCAGCGCGCCGCGCTTCACCGCATCCTGGATGATGAACAGCGCAGCCCGATCTTTCACCGACTGGCCCGGATTCATGAACTCGGCCTTGCCGAGAATGGTGCAGCCGGTCTGTTCCGACGCGCGCTTCAATTTAATCAGGGGCGTATTGCCGATGGCGTCGACGACGTCGTTCTTGATGCTCATGCTGTCCGGCTGGTGACGTTGCGGGCCCTCAAGGTAAGAGACCGGACGGCACGAGACAAGGCACGCATGCCGCCGTATTGAGCAAACGCGGCGACCATGCAGCCGAGATCAGCCTGCCTTTGCGAACACCACTTGGCGGACGTCGATGTTTCCGGACAGGAAGCCGGCTTCGCAATACGACAGGTAGTATTCCCACAACCGGCGGAAGCGGTCGTCGAAGCCTTGCGACGTCAGCTTCGGCCACGCGGCGCGGAAATTGTCTCTCCAGGTTGCGAGCGTCTTGGCATAATCTTCTCCAAACACCCGCTCGCGCACCACCGGCACGCCGAACGTCTCGCCGAGTGACTTCAGCACGCCGGGTGAGGGCAGCATGCCGCCGGGGAACACATAGCGCTGGATGAAATCGACCTCGCGCCGGTAAGTCTGGAAGAAGCGATCCTGGATGGTGATGGCCTGGATACCGACCAATCCGCCCGGCATCAGCCGATCGCGCAACTGTGAGAAGTATTTCGGCCAGAATTCCTCGCCGACCGCTTCGATCATCTCGATCGAGGCGATGCGGTCGTAGCGGCCGCGCTCGTCGCGGTAGTCCTGCAGCCTGATCTCGACCTTGTCGGCGAGGCCGGCCTCGAACATCCGCTTCTGCGCGAAATCACGCTGTTCCCGGCTGATCGTCAGGCCGACGAGGCGGACGTCGAAGGTCTTGGCGGCGTATTCGGCAAAGCCGCCCCAGCCGCAGCCGATCTCCAGCACGGATTGGCCCGGCCTGAGGTCGATCGCCTCTGCCAGCCGCTGATATTTGTTGATCTGCGCCGCGGTGAGATCGTGGGTGTGATCTTCAAACAGCGCCGATGAATACGTCATGCTCGGATCGAGCCAGGCGGAGTAGAACTCGTTGCCGATGTCGTAATGGGCGTAGATGTTCTTGCGCGCCTGCCGCTTGGTGTTCCGGTTGAACCAGTGCCGCACCATCTGCACCAGTCGCATCAGCGGATTATCCGCCAGCATCGCCTGGATCATCTCGTGATTGACGCAGAACAGATACAGGAACTGGGTGAGATCGGGCGTGTCCCACTCGCGGTTCAGATAGGCTTCGGCGATTCCGATGTCGCCGCCATTGATCAGCCGCGATGCAAACGCGTAGCTGTGCAGCCGCATCTCGGCGGCGGGGCCGGGCTCGGCGCCGCCGAGGCGGAAGCGGCGGCCATCGGGGAGGGTGACGTCGAGCGTGCCGCGCTGCAGCCGCGCACCGAACGCCAGCGCCATCCGGACCAAGCGCGGCAGATCGGCCACACGGTCATCGACGTTGTCGGGGGTCAGCGCTACTAACTCGGACATTCCAGTTCCATTGCTTGCGCCCAGCGGGACGGGAGCAACGCCGGGCTCATACTTTAGCTTTAGTGAGTATAAGCATCGTGACCGCCGGCTGCAAAGCCGGTCGGAGGCGGCGGTGACGCCGGACGCGGAACGAGCTTGGCACCCTTGATCCACAGCCGCAGCGCTTCCCAATGGATCGCGGCGATCACTTTCAACGTCATCAGCGGTAGCGCGAGGAACGCCTGTAGCAGCGATGCGGTCGACAGAACCCGCTGCGTGCCTGCAAAAGTGGCAGCAAGCACCGGACCGTCCGCGTCGGTCTCGAGAATCCGCAAGCGCACGATTTCGTCCGGCGGCACGATGCGGAAGTGATAGCGCATCGCCATCTCGATGAAGGGCGAGACGTAGAACAGCTTGTCCTGCTCCTGCCGCAGACCGGCGGGCCCGAGTTCGCCGGCACTCACGGGCAGCACATAAGGATGGATGTCGCCGAAGGTATTGCGGACTTCGTAGATCACCACCGCGAGGGCGCCGGAGGCGTCGTAGCAGAAATACACCGACAGCGGATTGAAGGTGTAGCCGGCGATCCGCGGATAGGTCAGCAGCAGCACCCGGCCGCCGCTGAGGTCGACGCCCTTCGCCGCGGCACTGGCCTGAGCGTAGGCGCGGAGCGAGGTGCCATCGCGCGGGCCGTGATCGGTTTCATGGAAGCTGTACAGCGCGCGCCGGTTGACGCCGAATAGCGGCGACATCCGGTCGGCCTCGTCCAGACGATCGAGATCAATCAGCAGCGACATCACCCGGTATTGGAAACGGTGCCCAACCGGCTTCAGCCGTGCGTGCATCACATCGCCGACATACAGCGACGCGGCCGCTGCGGGCGGCGCGCCGCGGGTCGAGGATGTTGGGGCGGCGAGGGTGCCCATGGTTATTCGGCCGCTTCGCGGAATTCCGACGGCGGGCCGCGCCACGGCACCGGGGCGCCGAGATGTTCGGCGACCGCAAGACCGGAGCGAAGCCCGTCTTCATGGAAGCCGTAGCCGGTCCAGGCGCCGCAGAACCAAGTGTTGCGATGGCCCTGGAGCTCGCCGACGCGGCGCTGCGCTGCGAATGCCTTGGCGGTGTATTGCGGATGGTCGCAGGCGTAGCGGCCGAAGGTCAGTTCGGGCGCGGGCTCGAACGGCGGGTTGAGACTGACGAACAGCGGCTTGTCGGCATCGATGCCCTGCAGCCGGTTCATCCAGTAGGTGACGGCGACGTCGTTGACCGGCGAACCCTCGCGCTGCCAGCGAAGGAAATTCCACGACGCCCAGGCGCGCTTACGCTTCGGCATCAGCCGCGGGTCGCGATGCAGGTACACCATGTTGGGCGCGTAGCCGATGCTGCCGAGGATGTCGCGCTCGACGTCGCTGGCGTCCGAGAGCATCGCCAGCGCCTGATCGCTGTGGGCGCCGATCACTACGTGATCGAACACGCCGAGGCCGCCGAGGCTGTCGCGGACGATCACGCCCTTCGGCGAGCGCTCGATCGAGGTGACGGCGGCGCCGAGCCGCATGTCGTCCTTGAAGGCGCTGGTCAGTTTCTCGACATAGCGCGCGCTGCCGCCCTTCACGGTGCGCCAGATCGGGCGTTCGTAATGCAGCAGCCGATGGTTGTTGAAAAAGGCGACGAAATTCTCCGCCGGGAAATCCAGGATCTCCGACGCCGGTGCCGACCAGATCGCGGCGCCCATCGGCGCCAGATAATCGGTCAGCAATCGCGGCGCGAATCTGCGGCTGGTGAAATAGTCGCCGAGCGACAGGCCGGCGAGGGCGCCGGTCTTGAAGTCTTCGACGCTCTGCTCGTTGAAGATCAGGATATGGCGGAGCATCTTCAGATATGACGGCGACAGCAGATTGCGGCGCTGCGCGAACAGCCCGTCCGCCGTTTCCAGCCAGTTCGATCCGCCGCCCTTCCATTCGAATCGTCCGGCGTCGGCACTGACCGAAAAGCTCATGCAGCTTTCGACGGTCTCGACGCCGAGATGCGCGAACATCGCGGTGAGGTCGGGATAGTTGAGCTGGTTGTAGACGATGAAGCCGATGTCGACCGGGATCGAAGTGCCGTCGTAATCGACCGTGACGGTGTGGCTGTGGCCGCCAGCGCGCAATTCGCGCTCATAGACTGTGACAGGATAGCGCTGGGACAGCGCCCACGCGGCAGCATTCCCCGCGATTCCCGTTCCGACGATAGCAACGCGCATTCCAAGCCCCCTCTAGCCCACCGGCGACCGAGTTACGGCATCCAGGCTCGAGAGTTTCAGCACGTCCGGCAGCGAAAAAATTCGAAGGGCGGGCAGGGAATCGTCCTCGGACGGCCGTATCAGCAGATGAAATCTTTGTAAGCTTTGCCGCATTCGGCGGGGCCGTCAAGCTGAGGGAACACCGATGGAATCGGGAGAATCGCACGGCCGAAGCCGGCTCAGGCGGCGGTATACCGGAAACAACTTGTCACTGAACGCGGCGATGACGGCCCTGTGCGTCGGCGTTTCCGCCCGTTACAATGCCGGCTGGCTTTCAAACAGCAGTCTTCCGTGATCGAGTTGCAAGTGACTGGCAGAGAACATCGTGCGCCGAAGTCGATCGTGGCGCGGCGTGCGCGGCTTTACGCCGCGCCGGGAGATGGATCGCGCCCAGCATGAGCACCACACTTCGCTACCTTGGCCGCGCAGCCCGACTGGTGGTGGCCTCGGCGCTGGTCGCTGCGTCCGGCGGCTGCATCCTCACGCAAGATCTGCCCGATCCCGCGCTCGACCTGCCGAATCGCTACAAGGCTGCGTCGCGCACCGCGGTCGAGAAGCCGCCGGCGCTGGATTGGTGGCGTGGCTTCCGGTCGGCCGAGCTGACGCAACTGATGGAAGAGGCGCAGACCGTCAATCTCGACGTCGCCGCCGCGGTCGCGCGTATCCGCCAAGCCGATGCGCAGGCGCGGATCACCGGCGCGGCGCTGCTGCCCAGCCTCAGCGCCAGCGGCAACGGCAGCCAGGTCAAGACCTCGGGCTCGAACATCTCCAACACCACGATCGCCGGTCGCCGCTACAGCACCTATTCGTCGTCGCTCAGCGCGTCTTACGAGATTGATTTCTGGGGCAAGAACCACGACGCCGCACTCGCGGCCGAGGAGACCGCCACCGCGAACCGATTCGACCGCGACACGGTGATGCTGACCACGATGGCGAGCGTCGCCAACGCGTATTTCCAGGTGCTCGCCGCCCAGGACCGGATTCGCACCGCCGAAGGCAACATCAAGAGCGCCAGCCGGATTCTCGACGCGATCAAGCAGCGTCTCAAAGCCGGCACCGGCACCGATCTCGACGTGGCGCAGCAGGAGAGCGTGCTGGCGAACCAGCGCGCCGCGCTGCCGCCGCTGCGGCTGACGCTGGCGCAAAACGTCAACGCGCTGGCGACGCTGGTGGCGCGCCCGCCCGAGAGCGTGAAAATCGCCGGCGGTTCGCTGACGCGGCTGTCGTCCCCGCGAGTGACGCCCGGTCTGCCGTCCGATCTTCTGACCCAACGGCCTGATATCCGTCGCCAGGAAGCGCAGCTTGCGTCCGCAACTGCGAATGTCGGCAGCGCGCGGGCGCAGTTCTTCCCGACCATCCAGCTCACCGCGCAAGGCGGCTATCAGAGCGCAGCGCTGGCGTCGCTGTTCACGCCGCAGGCGACGTTTTCCAACATCGCCGCGGGGCTGACGCAGCCGATCTTCGATGGCGGCCGGATCCAGGGCAATTTCGATCTGACGCAGGCGCAGCAGGAAGAGCTGCTGCAGACCTATCGCAAGACCGTGGTGTCGGCATTCGCGGACGTCGACAACGCGCTGGAGTCGATCAAGCAGAACACCGAGCGGCTGCGGCTGCAGCGCGAGGTGGTGGCGTCGTCGCGGCGCGCCTTCGATCTCGCCGAACAGCAGCTCCGTGCCGGCACCAGTGACATCGTCACCGTGCTGAATACGCAGCTCACGCTATTCCAGGCCGAGGACGCGCTGATCCAGACGCAGCTTGCGCGTTTCCAGGCGATCGTCAGTCTGTTTCAGGCACTCGGGGGCGGCTGGGAGCCAAAGATGGAAAGAACGGCCGATGCTCTTTAAGCCGGATGCGAAGGATACGTCCGGCGCCGGGCCCGGACGCAACGGTTGGGGCCAGCGCCTGCGCCGCCGCAGCGTGTCGCTGCTGCTGGTCGTGGCCATCCTCGGCGGGCTCAGCTTCATCGCCTGGCGCGCGATCCAGACCAAGCAGGCTGAACGGCGGATGCCGCCGGACCTCGCCGTCCCGGTGTTGGCGGCGACGCCGAAGGTTGCCGATGTGCCGGTGTATCTCGACGGCGTCGGCTCCGTGAAGGCGCTCGCTACCGTGACGGTGCGCGCCCAGGTCGACGGCAAGCTGATCGCGGTAAATTTCACTGAAGGCCAGGACGTCAAGGCCGGCGACGTGGTGGCGGAGATCGATCCGGCGATCTATCAGGCGCAATACGATCAGGCGGTCGCCAAGAAGGCGCAGGACGAAGCCCAGCTCGCCAACGCCCGGATCGATCTGGCGCGCTATCAGCAGCTCGCCGCCTCAAATGCCGGCTCCAAGCAGCAGGCCGACACCCAGAAGGCAACCGTGGCGCAGCTCGAAGCGCAGGTGCGTTCCGATCAGGCCGCGATCGATAATGCCGCGGCGACGCTGAGCTACACCAAGGTGGTGGCGCCGATCTCCGGCCGCGCCGGCCTGCGCCAAGTCGACAAGGGCAACATCGTGCACGCCTCGGACGCCACGGGCATCGTGGTGCTGACGCAGCTCAAGCCGATCGCGGTGCAGTTCAGCCTGCCGCAGCAGCAGATCGTGCGGGTCAACGCCGCGGCGGCCGAGGCGCCGCTGCCGGTCGACGTGTTCGGCAATGACGGCGTCACCGTGGTCGATACCGGCATGCTGAAAGGGATCGACAATCAGGTCGATCAGACCACCGGCACGGTGAAGCTGAAGGCGGAATTCCCCAACGCCAAGCTGCAGCTCTGGCCGGGCCAGTTCGTCAACGTCCGGCTCAAGGTCGACACCTTGAAGCAGGCGATCGTGGTGCCGGTGTCCGCGGTGCAGCGCGGACCCGCCGGGACGTTCAGCTACATCATCGGCGAGGACAATATCGTTCATGCTCGCCCGGTGAAGGTGACGCAGCAGAACGAAAGCGAGGCCGTGGTCGCCGAGGGGCTGACGCCCGCTGACCGGGTGGTGACCACCGGCTTTGCCAATCTGGCCGACGGCGCCAAGGTGACGATCGGCGATGCGAGCCAGATTCCGACCGCCGATCTCGCTCCGCAGAAGCGCCGCCGTCCGCCGGGTGCTCAGGGCCAGGGTGGCAACGAAGCCGGCGAGGGGCAGGGCAAGCGCCGCCGCGGTGAAGCCGGCCAGCAGGCACCGGCCGCAGGCGGAGCCCCGTCGTCGGGTGCGCCCAAGGCGCCCTGACGCGGGTCCGCTGCCAGCGCGACGGGGGCGGATGCCGGAGCGCGAGACGTCAGGACGCAACGCTGAGGTGAGTTTTCATGGGCGTATCTGAGCCGTTCATCCGACGTCCGATCGCGACCTCGCTGCTTGGCGTGGCGCTGATGATCGGCGGTCTGCTCGGCTATCTGGCGCTGCCGGTGTCGGCCCTGCCGCAGGTCGATTTTCCGACCGTGCAGGTGACGACCCAGCTCCCAGGCGCCAGCCCTGACGTCGTGGCGTCACTGATCACGGCGCCGCTGGAACGGCAGCTCGGCCAAATTCCGTCGCTGACGGCGATGACCTCGACCTCGTCCTATGGCGTCAGCCAGGTGTCGCTGCAGTTCGACCTCAACCGCGATATCGACGGTGCGACCCAGGACGTGCAGGCGGCGATCAATGCCGCCGCCGGCATTCTGCCGAAGAACCTGCCGTACCCGCCGGTCTATGCCAAAGTGAATCCGGCCGATGCGCCGGTGATGACGCTGGCGCTGACCTCGACCACGGTGTCGCTGCGCACCATGAGCGACCTTGCGGACACGCTGATGGCGCAGCGGCTGGCGCAGATCTCCGGCGTCGGCCGCGTCTCGGTGCTCGGCGGGCTGAAGCCGGCGGTGCGGGTGCAGGCCGATCTGGCCCGGCTCGCCGCCTACGGCATCTCGATGGAAGACCTGCGCACGGCGATCGCCAACGCCAACGTGTCGGGGCCGAAGGGCTCGCTCGACGGCGCCCAGCAAGCCTACACCATCGCGGCGAACGACCAGATCGCTGCCGCAGATGCGTACCGGCCGATCATCGTGGCGTACCGCAACGGCTCGCCGGTGACGATCGGCGACGTCGCGCAGATCGTCGACGGGCTGGAGAATGAGCGTACCGGCGCCTGGTACCAAGGCACCCCTTCCGTCATTCTCGACATTCAGCGCCAGCCCGGCGCCAACGTCATCGACGTGGTCAAGGGCATCCGCGCCGAAATCCCGCGGATCCAGCGGCTGGTGCCGGCCGGCGTCAAGCTGACTGTGGTCAGCGACCGCACCGAAACCATTCGCGCCTCGGTGCACGACGTGCAGTTCACGCTGCTGCTCAGCGTGGTTCTGGTGACGCTGGTGGTGCTGCTGTTCCTG
>NZ_QTKI01000150.1:0-10612 GCF_010820945.1 Rhodopseudomonas sp. BR0C11 | reverse complement strand
CCACCGTCTCTAACCTCTCCCCGCGCGCGGGGAGAGGTCGGGTCGCCGCGGAGCGGCGATCCGGGTGAGGGGGCCTTTCACCGAGGTCGAGTCTCGCGGCTGCCCCTCACCCCGGCCCTCTCCCCGCAAAGTGCGGGGCGAGGGAGACGAGGCGCACTGCCTCAAACTGCCCGATTCAGTTCGTAGTGCTCAGTTCGACTGACACAGACATCAGGAAACCCATCCGCATGACCGCCAAGTTCACCGATTACATCGTCAAGGACATCGGCCTCGCCGAGTTCGGCCGCAAGGAGATCTCGCTGGCCGAGACCGAAATGCCCGGCCTGATGGCGACCCGCGAGGAATACGGCCCGAAGCAGCCGCTGAAGGGCGCGCGGATCGCCGGCTCGCTGCACATGACGATCCAGACCGCGGTGCTGATCGAGACGCTGGTGGCGCTCGGCGCCGACGTCCGCTGGGTGTCGTGCAACATCTACTCGACCCAGGACCACGCCGCTGCGGCGATCGCGGCTGCCGGCATCCCGGTGTTCGCCGTCAAGGGCGAGACGCTGAAGGATTACTGGGACTACACCGCCAAGCTGTTCGACTGGTCGGACGGCGGCACCCCGAACATGATCCTCGACGACGGCGGCGACGCCACCATGTTCGTGCATCAGGGCCTGCGCGCCGAGAACGGCGACACCGTGTTCCTCGATCAGCACAATTCGGAAGAAGAAGAGATCTTCTTCGCGCTGATCAAGCGCATCCTGAAAGAGAAGCCGAAGGGCTACTTCGCCACGCTCGCCAAGAACATCAAGGGCGTGTCGGAAGAGACCACCACGGGCGTGCATCGTCTGTACGACATGGAGAAGGCCGGCAAGCTCCTGTTCCCGGCGATTAACGTCAACGACTCGGTCACCAAGTCGAAGTTCGACAACCTCTATGGCTGCCGTGAATCGCTGGTCGACGGCATCCGCCGCGGCACCGACGTGATGATGTCCGGCAAGGTCGCGATGGTGGCCGGCTTCGGCGACGTCGGCAAGGGCTCGGCGGCGTCGCTGCGCCAGGCCGGCGCCCGCGTCATGGTGTCGGAAGTCGATCCGATCTGCGCGCTGCAGGCGGCGATGGAAGGCTACCAGGTCGTGACCATGGAAGACGCGGCGCCGATCGCCGACATCTTCGTCACCGCCACCGGCAACAAGGACATCATCACCATCGAGCACATGCGCGCGATGAAGGATCGCGCCATCGTCTGCAACATCGGCCACTTCGACAACGAAATTCAGATCGCGCATCTGAAGAACCTGAAGTGGGACAACATCAAGCCGCAGGTCGACGAGATCACCTTCCCGGACGGCAAGCGAATCGTGCTGCTGTCGGAAGGCCGCCTCGTCAACCTCGGCAACGCCACCGGCCATCCGTCCTTCGTGATGTCGGCGTCGTTCACCAACCAGACGCTGGCGCAGATCGAGCTGTTCCAGAACCAGGGCAAGTACGAGAAGAAGGTCTACGTGCTGCCGAAGACTCTGGACGAAAAGGTCGCCCGCCTGCACCTCGCCAAGATCGGCGTCAAGCTCACCGAGCTGCGCAAGGACCAGGCCGACTACATCGGCGTCAAGGTCGAGGGTCCGTTCAAGGCCGATCACTATCGGTATTGATAGTTAAAGTCGTCATGGCCGGGCTTGACCCGGCCATCCATCGCGCGCGAAGCGCGCCCTCGCGGGTGATTTATCGCGAAGAAGATGGAATGCCGGGTCAAGCCCGGCAATGACGGTCGAACGGCAGCCATCCATCGGACAACAAAGCCCCGGAGCGTTGCTCTCTGGGGCTTTCTGTTTTTGCTGACGGGTCTTTGCCGCTAGTAATCTTGGATCTTCTTCAAAATGTAGCCCTCGACGAATGTTCTACTGCAGTCGAGCTGTTGGGTTATACGATTCAAATTTTTCCGATCCTCACTCGTCGAAAAGATTACTTGCTGGCCCCGCGCTTTTGCCTGCGCAGCCCGTTTCAGAAGCCTTTCGAAACTAATCTCAACCAAGGATTGCTGACGAGGCTCGTCAAAGATCAAAGTCCCAGGGTGGTTCGTTTTTCTTAGACTAGATAGCTCCAATAGACCGAGTTGGTATGCCCATTTCAATCGGATTGAATCGCTCGCAGAGGTCTCGAACCCAATTTCAAATCCCTCTTTCTCGGGCCGGTAGCTGTCTTCTGATACAGATAATTCTTCAGGGGGGAAGGTTTTGAAGCCAAAGTCCGATGCTTGATCAATGATGGTGTTGGTCAATAGTTTCAGCTTGTCCTTGTCGTCGGCAGAGAATTTTTCATTCGGTAGCCGGTTCAATTCGTCCTTGAGGCGGCGATAATCCGATTGTAGATCTCTAAGCCGAGACATTGTTTCGTCGAAAGCCGATTGCAGGTTCTCGAGTTCCCGAATCTTGGCTTCTGTCTTGATACGTTCCTGTATTGAGACTGCTGAGGGGCTCGACGATGGTGCCACCAATTCTGCGCGGAGCGTCCGGATTTCTGCATAAACATCCTTTAGCGCGTTGCTGATCGTCGCTAACGTTTCTAAGCGCTTCTTCTCGCCTAATTTCTCTCGTCTCAAAATGTCTTCGAACATCTTTTTCTGAGATCGGATGTATTCGATGTTGTCTGCTATTGGCATCACTGCCGTGATCGCGTTCTGTGAAAGTAGTGTGTCATGAAGTGCTTGATCGCAGGTGGGGCACCTTTGAGGCGTTAGCGTCGCGGCGACGCCCGAGTATCGCTGTAATCGCTGAACATCCTGATTCTTTGCGAGGTCCTCAGAGAGTGTAGCGATTCGTCTCTGGAGTGAGCTAATGTCAGCGAACTTGATCTGATGGATGTTGTGCAATTCAAGCTTGGTATTGTTTAGTGTGTCCGCTTGCGAGAGCAATTCACCCAGCCGTCGTGCAGTCTCTTCCGAATTATCTTCAACGGTGGGTATAGATTGAGTAGTTAGTTTATTCAGAGTCTTTCGTAGGCCGGTCAATTTTTCTTCCAGCGGGATCCATTGTTCGTCGTTGGCGATCTCGATGCCGGATGCTGCGAGTGCTTCGGGGTCTGCAACTGGTATCTCGCTCAATGCTCGGAGTCTTGCTCCGGCGCGCGCAGCTGTCCTGGCTAGTTCGGAATGAGTTTCTGACCAGCGCTGGGCGAGCACGTTAAGTTGCTCAGAGAGTCGCTCTCGTTGAAGCTCAAAGTTGTGAACATCAAGCGCCATCAGAAATTCGACGGACCGTTTATGTACCTCTCGAATCCTCATGTAGGTTGGAATTGCAGCCGGTATTGCAGACCAGCCGAACTTTTGCTCCACCCAGAATAGTGGAAATACAGTCTCTAGATAGAGCTTGGACTCTGGTGCATCGTATCGACGAACTTGGGGTAGATGCCAGCCCAGGAAATTCTCGAGAAAGAAGTGAAATCCGTCTTCGCGTTGAGCGGCTCCGGCGTCGCTGACGAAGAAATGCTGCTGCTTTAGATTGGAGGTGCCTTCAGACAACGCGGCACCAAATTCAACGGTTATCAGTCTCGGGTCCGTGTCGGCCTTGACGCCACGATTAACTGTTATCGTCTGGCCTGCGCCGTTCTGGATTTCCAAAGATACTCTTGATTCAATGATGTCTATCTTGCGATTGTCGTCCGTGTTCAGATAGCGCGTCATCGCGTGAGGAAGAGGAATTTCCCTCTTTGGGCTTAGCATCTTTTCCAGCCCGAGACTGTACAGCATTCCTTGCATGCACATTGACTTGCCCCGGGTGTTGTCGGCCCAAAGCACATTCAGCCCAGACTTAAAAGGAATGTCGACGCCGTAGATGCCATCAGCAGTCACTGCGCGGAGCCTCAGTTGCTTGAATCGGAGGCTCATAGCAAATCCTCAAGGCGCCACACGCGTTTCATAAGGTTTTCGGTGATGCGTGGCGTTACCTCACGCAAGAAATGCTTCTCAACCTGCAAGGTTTCTGGATCTTCAATGATTGCGTCAGCAATTTCGGAGCCCTCTTGGGTCAGGGAGATGGTTGTGCCTTTCTCGATGGTGACCAGTTTGAGTGCATGTGCGTACGCGACTGCGCGATTTAGGGATGGTTCCACGCGAAAGGAAACGTCAGCTGCAGAGTATGTCCCAGCGAGCAGGCCGCGGACTTCGTCTCGCCCTTCGGGAATGCGTATCGAATGGGCCAGAAATTGCAATTTCTGAAAGCTCAGTCGCTTGCCGCGACTGTAGCGACACGCAATCACCAGTAGGCTTATTCCCCACGCCATGCGGAGGTCTTCGGGCAAGGGACTCGGGCGTGGCGTAAAGCTAAATGTTCCGTGCTGTAAAGCGTTGCGGAATGCAGTCTCATTGAGCATTTGGGAAGTCCAGTGGGCAGCGTAGTATCCAATCGGAAATTTTGCCGAAGGCGATTTCTTGGGTGTTCTCGTCTGAAAGGTTTGGGGCTGCCTTTTGTAGAGAGGCAATGAGCAGATCAACCTCGGCCCCAATCACAGCGTTTGCATTGGCTTCGCAAGATGGGCCGGCAAATGTTAGGCGTCGAACCCGAGTATTGATGGCAGCTACAATGCTCTCGTGGAGGTCGGGTGCACCATTCCTTAATGCGTCAAGCAGTCTCTCCGCTGTCAAAAAGTACTTAACAGCTTCGGCGACTGCATCATCGACAGATTGAGGGCCGACTTTCTTTGACAGCTTCCTTGTGGCGTTCGCAAGTAGCTCGTTCGAGCTTGCAACCCAGTTCTCTAGCTCTTCCTCGGAAGGCTCAGGTATCGAGAGTTGCAGATGTGAAACCGAGTTCGCAGCCGCTTTTGTCGCCCAAGTCGGAAAAGCCGTTGGATCTTGTATCGAGACTTCGAAGTCATGATCAAGGGCAGGGCAATTGGTTGCTCGAAGCTCTGCTGTCTTCTTAGCGCAGTGGAGGTTTACATCTTTGCTGTCATGTCGTGGGACTAATAATAACCAGTGTTTGACTGGTTTGCTTACGAACAATTTATGTACTTCGGAATGGTTGTCTATTAATTTCTTGAGGTCTCTGGTTATCTTGTTCTGCTGTCGATTCGCTCTGGTCAAAATGTCAATCGGTTCTTCTACGGAGTAGCACTGATAAGCGACGGCATCACGTATGCAATAGTAGTCAATTCCTAAGTCGCCTTTGTGCTCCGATGGTATCTTGTGCACATTCAGAGGGCCGTGGCGGCTTTGAAGTAATGAAAATGCGAATTGCTCCCAATCGTCTGGATTCCAAATCTGCTGCACGATTGTCACTGAGTGCGGTCCCGTTGCTGCAGCCATTGAAGTTATATGTGATTGTCTTCGTCTTCAACTGATGGTCGAGTCCTACATATTTCAGCCGCTGCAGCCCGTAGGGCGGATTAGCCCAGCGTAATCCGCCATTGCTCCGACACAATGCCTATGGCCATTCGGCGGGGTACGCCTTCGCTAGCCCGCCCTACCGCCAAACGGATCAATCAGGGCTGCGCCCGTCGGCGCTCGAAGTTCGACACGTTGCGCGCCACGACCGGAGCGGATCAACCAGAAATTTCAGCGATCGAGATCGCGGCTTCGCACGGCGCCGCGCGAAAATTCTCCATCGTCTTTCGGCATCGACAGCAGTAGTTCGGAGAACGACGGCGCCTGCGTGTGTTCGAGTCGCCGCAGACGCTCGAACTCCGCCACGTCCATCACGACGACGGCAGGTTCGCCGTGCTTGGTGACCGTCTGTGGATTGCGCCGCGCGGCCTCGACCAGCTCGCTGAAGCGGTTCTTCGCATCCTGCATCGACCAACGGCGCTCTGTCATCTGCGTGGTTCTTTGGAGCTAGGATTGCGAGCCAGAGTGCGCAGCGGAACGATTTCGGTCAAGTCGTGGGCAGGAGCCATCGGTATTGGAATAGCCCGCCGCCTATGGGCTTCCGCCCCTTCACGCCGAGCTTTGCGCCTTGAATTGGCGGACATTCAGATCATAGGTTGGGGCCGACCAGTTCATCTATGCGCGCCCCGACGATAAGATTCATTCCCGCGCTGCGAAAAGTAGGCCGCCAATTCGCGGTCGGCTTCAAACGGGAAGGTTTGCTTCGAAAGCTCGCAAGCCAGAATGCGGTCGAGGCGGAAGACTCGGAAGGCGCCGCGGTGATTACACCACGCAATCAGCAGCCAGCCGGCATGAAACGCGCGGAGCCCGAGCGGGCGGACGTCGCGGGTGGATTGGCTTCCATCCTGAGCCGCATAGTCCAGTTTGATGAGGCGGCGCTCCCGAATGGCGCGGCGGATCGAACTGGTGAAGGGCGGGGCTTTGCGATGCGGAAGCTCACGTGCCAACAGATGCCGCTGCGATGGGGCCGGGGTCGGTTGGTCGGCCCAGGTCGCGTCGATCTTGGCCCGGGCGCTGACGGCTGCTTGCGCGAGGTCGTCATCGCCGATCCATTCTACCAGCGACAAGCCGAGTGACACCGCGTCGAGTTGATCGTGACTGAGCGTCAGCGCCGGCAGGTTCACGTCCCCGCGCAGCATGTAACCCAGGCCCGCTTGGCCATCGATCGGGAGTCCCTGCGCCTGCAAGGCCGCAATATCGCGGTACACGGTGCGAACGGAGACCTCCAGTTGCTCGGCCAATTGCTCCGCAACAATCAGTTTCCCGCCCTTCAGCCGCGCGATCAAATCCAGCAATCGATCTGCCCGCCGCACCGTCGCCTCCTGACACCACGCTGTCAGGAGCCATCCTATAGCGAATATCCGTCGCGTTCAGGTGCCGGGTCGTCTTTCAGCCCGGACGAAGCGTCTTCCCAAGGAGAGTCTTCGATGACACATCGGGTGGGACAGTTCTGGGACATGATTGAAGGCCGCCGGCCCGCACCGCCCGCCGCGCAGCTATTGGGTTGGAAGCTGCTAGCCATCGATCCGGCAGCGGGGAGCATCGAGGTCGAGTTTCTGGCAACCGAATCCTTCCTCAATCCGGCCGGATCGGTCCAAGGCGGCCTTCTAGGCGCGATGCTCGACGATACGGTTGGACCGGCGGCGATGGCCTTTCTTGGCGGCGACCGGATGGCGCAGACCCTGGAGCTGAAGGTGAGCTTCATGCGGCCCGCAAGGCCCGGACGACTCGTCGGCCGAGGTCGGGTGGTGCACAGCGGTCGCGAAATCCTGTTCCTCGAAGGGGAGCTACGCGATTCCGATCAAAGGCTGATCGCGACCGCCACGGCAACCGCGAGAGCGGTTGCGGTGCACAGCGGCCCTCAGCAGACGAAGCTCGCTTGAAGATGCGCGGCCCGGCTGAGCGCGGCGGCACGCGGCATTGAATCGCTCGCTCACGCTGATATCGCTCGCTCTATCCAAGCCATCGCTAATCTCACCGCCACCTGTTGACCACCCAGATCGCGCCCCACGCTCCGGCCAGCGTGACAATCATCGCGCCCGCGAGTGCGGTGGCCATCACCGGGCCGCCGGCGGCGGCGAGGGAGGATGAGCCCTGCACGAACGGGGCGAGCAGCATGGTCACGGCCATGCCGCCGAGCGGGGCGGAGAGGAAGGCGCCGGTGAGTGCGACGGCGATGCTGACGATCCAGCCGAGCGGGCCGCGTTGGCTGGTTTGGGCGTCGTGGATGCCGACCGCCAAGGCGCCGAGCAGGAAGGCCAGCGCGATCAGCATCGGCCCGCCGACGCTACTCTGCGGGATCGCGCCGGTCGCTTGCAGAAACAGGATGCCGATCACGGCACTCAGCATGATGATGGGCATGCGGCGCGTCCTCGCTGCTGGGCGGCGCCGAGAAGCTCGCGGCGGCCCAGCAGCATGATCGAGATGGGGCGCGGAGCCGCGTGCGGCGGCGTCGGTCGACTTTCTCCTTTGTCCGGCAAGCGGGCTTGCAAGTTCAACGCGCTGCGTTCGGGATGATCACCCGGCCCCTGGCCTGTTTGCCCGGCGCGATCGGCGCTCAGGCCGCGCGGCCTGTCGGCGCTGCAGCCAGACGATCGGCTCGGCTGCGATGCTGCAGCCACAGCAACGCCGCGCCGAACAGCGGGATGAGGATGTCGGTGTAGAACACCACCCCGGCGTTGCCCGGCGCAAAATTGTGCTGCGTCACCATCTGATTGATGTGACCGACGGCGGCGCCGAGCGTGAACAGGCCGGGGCCGACGATCGCAGCGAGGCGGAGGTCGAAACTGCGGAAGGCGGCGAGAAAGCCGACGGCGGAGAACCCGAGACTCGCGGTGGCGACTTCGAACTGGAACGGACTGTCGGCCCAGCCGATGAACGCCGCCGACATTTTGCCGAAGAAGCCATGCATCACGAAGTTGTAGAAGTAGCAGACGCCGATCGACCAGAACAGGTGCCAGGCCAGCAGCCGGTCGATCACGTCCGGGAATCGCAGCGGCTTCGGCGCGCGCGCGATCGCGACCAGCGCGAACAGCAGGCCGATGACGAGGAAGCTCAGCGAAAAGTTCGACAGCACGAACACGAGCGTCGCCTTGATCACTTCCGCCATGCCTCGTTCTCCGTTCGGTGATGAGCCCGCAGCTGCGTAGCTGACGCGGTGGGATCGGGGCGATGGTAGCACTCATTCGGACTGCAGCCATCAAGCGCGACGATCCGCCAGACGATCACGGGGCGAGTGGGCGTTGCTACGCGGGGAACCGTTCGACGTGGAGTTCGGCGGACCGTTATGGTTGCCTCGTCAACTATCGCGCGTGGCGTACGGCGGAGATGATTTTTCGCAGTGCGGGATTAGGTTCACACGCTGTTTTAAACGCAGTTCGATCAAGACAACCCGGCGGGTTCGTGTCTATAACCGGTGCGCGGCCGTCCACGCGGAGTGGCTGCCAACGACGCCAAGAAACGCAACCAAGAAAAGCACGAGGAGCACGCCCGCATGCAGACGGCCTACGTCCCCCGCCAGACCCCTTACACGCTCGCGCCCGAAGACACGCTCAACGATCTGCGGATGAGCGAATCCGTCCGGCCGCTCTATGACCATGTGAAGAAGTTCATCGCCGACGTCGTCGAGCCGATGCAGCACGAGTTCGAGATCGCCGAAGCGAAGAATCCGAACCGCTGGTCGTTCAGCCAGGAGCAACTCGATCTGCTGGCGAAAGCCAAGGCGAAGGCCAAGGAGCAGGGGCTGTGGAACTTCTTCCTGCCCGACGCCGAGACCGGGGAAGGCCTCAACAATCTCGACTACGCCTACATCGCCGCCGAACTCGGCAAGGCGCCGCTCGCCTCCGAAGTGATGAACTGCTCGGCGCCCGACACCGGCAACATGGAAGTGCTGGAGCGCGTCGGCACCCCTGAGCAGAAAGAGAAGTGGCTCAAGCCGCTGCTCAACGGCGAGATCCGCTCCGCCTATGTGATGACCGAGCCGAACGTCGCTTCGTCCGACGCCAAGAACGTCTCGACCTCGGCCGTGCTCGACGGCAACGAGTGGGTGATCAACGGCGAGAAGTACTACATCTCCGGTCTCGGCGATCCGCGCTGCAAGATCATGATCGTGATGGTCAAGACCGATCCGACCGCCGCGCCCAGCAAGCAGCAGTCGCAGATCCTGGTGCCCGTCGACACCCCCGGCGTCGAAGTGCTCGGCCCGATGCACGTGTTCGGCCACGACCACGCGCCGCGCGGCCACATGCACATGCGCTTCAACAATGTCCGCGTGCCGAAGGAGAACATCCTGCTCGGCGAAGGCCGCGGCTTCGAGATCTCGCAGCTTCGGCTCGGCCCCGGCCGCATCCATCACTGCATGCGCACCATCGGCAAGGCCGAGAAGGCGCTCGACCTGATGGTGGCCCGCGGCCTGACCCGCGAAGCGTTCGGCAAGAAGCTGGCGCATCTCGGCGGCAACCTGCAGATCATCGCGCAGGCGCGCTGCGAGATCGAGGCGATGCGTCTGATGGTGCTGAAGGCCGCCAAGGCGATGGACGTGCTCGGCAACAAGGAAGCGCGCGTCTGGGTCAGCATGGTCAAGGCGATGGTGCCGGAGCGCGCCTGCAAGATCATCGATCAGGCGATCCAGATGCACGGCGCCACCGGCATCTCGCAGTGGACCCCGCTCGCCGAGATGTACACCGACGTTCGCCACCTCCGCTTCGCCGACGGTCCGGACGAAGTGCACTGGATGGTGGTCGGCCGCCACGAGCTGACGCTGTAAGCGACTGCTACCAGCGTGACGACATCAGGGCCGGGGCATTGTCCCCGGCCTTGTTATTTGCGCGATGCGCGGCGCGAGGCCGGCGTCACGTCGAACTCACGCCTCAGCGAAACTTCTTCTTCGCCTTCTTCTTGAACGGCGGGTTCTTGGCCGACGGATCGGCGCGGCGGGCCTTGCTGACGTAAGCCGGCTTGTCGCCCTTCGCCTTGCCCGCCTTGAAGCCGTCTTTCTTGAACGGCTTGGCTTTGAAATCGCCCTCGAACGACTCCTCGCCGCGCGCCTTGAAGCCCTTGTCGTTGAAGCTCTTGTCCTTGAAGCTCTTGTCCTTGAACCGCGCCGGCTTGCCGCCGCGCGCAGCCTCGTCGTGCGGCGCGCGCTTGGTAGGACGCGGCGCGTCCTGCTCGCGCGGATCGGGCAGCGGTTCGCCGGACAGCGGCGACCACGAGTCGGGGCGCTTGGCCCGGCGCCCCTCGCGGTCCCGC
>NZ_QTKI01000015.1:0-26502 GCF_010820945.1 Rhodopseudomonas sp. BR0C11 | reverse complement strand
CCCCGGGGCCGGTGGAAGCGAGCTGCGCCACCGCCGGCTCGACCAGCACGGCCGACAGGCCGTCACGGGCGCTCAACGGCCGGCAGGCCTTGCCGCCGGCCAGCAGCGTCTCGCGCACCACCGCGCCGGCGAGACCGGCCGAGCCTTCCGGCGGATCGACATTGAGCGCGGCCAGCAGCAGCGGCGCCACCAGGCGATCGTACAGCGGGCCCGAGCAGTTGATGGTGTCGCCGATCAGCTTGGTGGTCGGCGCCCACAATAGCGGCATCAGGCCGAGGTAATCGCCGATCGAGGTATCCGGCACGCGGCTCTTGGCATCGAACAGCCACAGCGGCAGCTTGCCGCTGCCGAGCTTCAGTCGCCAGCGCGCATTGGCCGGCAGATCGATGAAGTCGAACTCGGCACTCGCGGGACCGACAAGGCCGGCCTCGGTGCCGATCGTGCGCGCGTAGTCGCAGGCGGCCTGATTGCCGGACAGCAGCAGGTGATTGCCGTTGTCGATGACGAGCCCGGTCTGGGCATCGAAATACGAGCGGCAGCGGCCGCCGGCCTGCTGCATCGCTTCGTGAACCTGGACGGTGAGACCGGCGCGGGCGAGCCGGATCGCGGCCGCAAGGCCGGAGATTCCCGCACCAATGACGTGAACTGTTTTCGACATCACACGATCGCGTATTGCAGCAGGATGGCGATCTTCGAAGCCTTGCCGAGCTTCACCGGGGCGCGCGGCGCTGCGAAACCGCGCGCGATCAGAAGCTGCAAGATCGAGTAGTAGTACTTGCCCATGATGCGGGGAGCCTTCACCACCCGGCGCGGATTGCGGTTCATCACCTTGTCGGCGGCGGCGAAATGCGCGAGCGCACGCTCGACCAGCGGCGCGCAGACGCTCGGCAGCGCCGGATGCGCCGCGACCACGCGCGGATCGGTGGCGGTGATACCAGCCTTGTGCAGCAGCTCGCTCGGCAGATACAGCCGGCCGATACCGGCATCCTCGTCGATGTCGCGCAGGATGTTGGTGAGCTGCAGCGCGCGGCCGAGATGATGCGACAGCTCGATGCCGTCGCCTTCCGGCAGACCGAAAATGCGCACCGACAACCGTCCCACCGCGCTGGCGACGCGATCGCAATACAGATCGAGCGTGGCTTCATCGGGCGCCCGGATGTCGGCGTCGACATCCATTTCCATGCCGTCGATGATCGCTTCGAAATCCTCGCGCTTCAGTCCGAAGGTGCGCAGCGACTCCTGATAGTCGGCAAGCCGCGGCGGCTGTGCGCCGCGATACAGCGCCGCGATGTCGTCGCGCCATTGCTGCAGCTCGGCGCCCCGCTGCTCGCGCGGCCGATCGGAATCAGCGATGTCGTCGACGAAGCGGCAGAAGCTGTAGACCTGGAACATCGCCTCGCGCTGCGGGCGCGGCAGGATGCGCATCGCGGCGTAGAACGAACTGCCGAGCGCGACGCCTTGATGCGCGGCCGGCTCTGGCGTGGCGTGAACGGTCATGCGCGCGGCGCCGGATGCGACACCGGCCCCTTTCCGAAGCTGCGACGGACGATCTCCGAACTCATCGCGCCGAAGCTGGCGATGACGAATTCGATCGGCTTCAGATGCACGCGCTCGCTGAGCGGATCGCGGGTCTGCAGCATCCGCACGATGCGATCGGCATAGGCCTGGATCACCGAGACTTCGAGACCGAGGCGATAATCCTTGATCTCGGCGGCGAGCGGCCGACCGTCGCCGAGCAGCGATGCGGTGCGGACCGCGAGGCCCTGCAGGCATTTCAGCAGCGCCGGCGACGACTTCTGCAGGCCGAGGTCTTCGACCTTGGCGCCAGCGGCATCGAGCACGTCGCGCGGCAGATACACGCGATTGAGGGTGCGGTAGTCCTTGCCGCAGTCCTGCAGGTGATTGTTGATCTGAAGCCCAGCGCATAGAGCGTCGGACGCCTGCCACGTCGTGGTGCTTTCACCGTGGACGTCGAGCATGAAGCGGCCGACCGGCATAGCCGAGTAGCGGCAGTAGTGGATGACCTCGTCCCAATCCTCGTAGCGCAGCTTGGTGACGTCCATCCGGAATGCGGTCAGCAGATCGAGGGCGTGGCGCGGCGGCATGCCGCGCTCGGCGAGCGCCCGGCGCAGATGCACCGCCTCGGGCTGGGTCTCGCCGCGGCCGAGCAGCTCGGCTTCAAGCAGATCGAGATATTCGAGCTTGGTGCCGGCATCGAGCATCTCGTGATCGGCGATGTCGTCCGCGGTCCGGACGAAATTGTAGAACGCCAGAATCAGGTCGCGGTGTCGCGGATGGATGATCCACGACGCGACCGGGAAATTCTCGTCCCGGTGGGTCTTGCCCGATCGAAGCTCGCTCGCAGACGTCATCGGCACTGGCTAAACACTTGGTTTGAACACGAAAAAAAGCGAACGGCCGCACCCGGCCGGGCCGGGCGCACCGTTCGCGACGCCATATAAGGGAAATCGCCGGCTAAACCAACGATCTTGACGGACGATGTCCGGGCCGCAGTTTCGCCCGGATCGCCGCCGCGGCCGCCAGACCGGGCCGAAACCGGCCCGGCGGATGCCGACTCACCGCCTCACTGGCCGTGGCTGACCAACACCTGGTTGCAGGCTTTGCTGATCTTCTCGCGATTCTGCTGCAGGCAGGACAGGATCACCAGATCGCTCTGCTCCATCACGGAGCGGCAGAAACGCGACACGTCCCGCGAGCAGGCCTTCTGCTCGGCTTCGGTGCCGCTTCGCTGCTGTTGCTGGGCATTGGCGCCGGAGGACATCGAAACGAGCAGCAACGCGAGCGCAACCAAGGTCTTTTGCATTGTCTTCCTTCGATATGTGGCTGGGGGTCGAAACCCGTTCTCGATCACATCTACGGCGCCGCTTGGAAGGGGTCGCGGTGCACACGATCGGCACAACGGTATGATGCGTCGATCAAGGTGACAAATACGGCCAAATTAGTGCCGACGCACGCGCCTTCGCGGACGGGTGGCGCAAAGCCGCGGAATACCTGTCGCTTTTTCACGAAACGTTGCCGATTTGATGCAAATCTTATAGTTCCGCTAGCAGCGCGGATGGAACACCACGCGCCATGCGCCCTGGTGTGCATGCGCAGCGTTACTATGTGATTTGAACCTGCCACAAGGCGAACACACTAACCAGCGACGTGACGCCACCGTCGTCACCCCCGCGATCTCCCAAGGATGGCCAGAATGAGCCTGCTTCGTTCCACCACTTCCTCCATCCATGCGTTGAAGGCGGCCGGGATCGGCGCCGCGATGCTGTTCTCGGCATCGGCGGCGCTGGCAGATCCCGGACCGTTCGCCGGGTTTGAAGGAGCATGGTCGGGGACCGGCACCGTGGCACTGTCCGACGGCACCAAGGAGCGGATTCGCTGCAAGGCGACCTACCGGGTCGGCGGCGGCGGCAACGAACTGGTGCAGACCCTGCGCTGCGCCAGCGACAGCTACAAGTTCGACCTCTCCAGCAACGTCACCAGCAGCGGCGACCGCATCTCCGGCAACTGGAGCGAAGCCAGCCGCAACGTCAATGGCAGCCTGCAGGGCAAGGCCGGCGGCGGCCATATCGAAGTATTCGTCGAAGCCGCCGGCTTCGCCGCCAGCATTTCGCTGACCACGCACGGCAACAAGCAGTCGGTGGCGATAAGCTCGAAGGGCGAGATCCGCGGCGTCAACATCTCGATGACCCGCGGCTGATCACCGCCCTCTTCGGCTCCATCAACAAAAAGCCCTCCGGATCGGCCGATCCGGAGGGCTTTTGCTTTTCGACAAGCCGATCGTTTGTCGTGCGCTACACCACCGAGCCGGCGTTGCCTTTGCCGCGCAGGCGGTGCGCAACGCTGATCAGCCACATTGCGGTCGGGCGCAGGATGAACAGGTCGGCGATCAGTGCCGCCACCATCGCGAAGGCGCTGAGCCAACCGAACAGTCGCAGCGACGGCAGGTCCGAGAACACCGTGACGCCGAGGCCGCAGGCCAGCACCACGGTGGTGAGGATCAGGGCCGGGCCGACCAGCACGGTGGCGCGTTCGACGGCGAGCCCGGCGCTGACGCCAGGCGGGCTCTCCAGCCGCAGCCGGTTGAGGAAGTGGATGGTGGCCGACAGGCCGAGGCCGAACGACACCGTCAGCGCGACCACGCTGGCGAATTGCAACCCCTCCCCCATCAGCCACAACAGCGTGCCCGACAGCACCACCGGGAAGATGCCCGGCAGGATGCAGGCCAGCATCACCACGACCGAGCGGAACGCCAGGCCGATGAAGATCGCCACCAGCGCGAACTCGATGGTGAGGCCGTGGTTGAGCTTGGAGATCATGTCGGCGCTGTTACGCGCCGCGATTGCCGACAGACCGGTGACCGCGACCTCGTAGCCCGGATGCTTCTGCCGCACACTGTCGAGGGCGTGATCGAGCTTTTGCACCACCGGCAGGATTTCGCTGGAGTCGAGATCAGGCACGCGCCCCGACACCACTACCGCGGTCTGATCCTCGGCGATGAAGCGCCGCACCAGATTGGCGGGCAGCAGGTCGACATATTCCTTCAGCGTGTCGACGCTGGTGGTATGCGCCTTCTCGGCGAGCCAGCGGCGCAGCGTTTCCACCGACCAGACGTTGCCGACGCCGGCCTGCTTCTCGACCGTGGAATGAACCTCGGCGATGATCTGCAGGCTCTCGGGCGAATACAGCGACTGGCCCTTGGGGAATTCGATCAGCACGTCGATCGGATTGGCGCCGGTGAGCTTGGCGTCGAGCCGGTCGCTCGCCTGCACCGCCTGCTCCTTGTCGGGCACCTGGTCGGCTAGCCGATAGCGCGGCTCGAGGTTGGCGTAGATCACCGCCAGGCCGCCGACCACCAGCACCGCCAGCAGGCTGAACAGGCCGGGACGGCCGACCATCCGCACCGCGATGAAGGCGCAGAACCGGCGCAGCGCGTTGACGCCGAGATCGGCGCTCTGGAATTTCGCCGCGAAGGCTTCCTCGTGACGCACCAGCAGCACGCCGAACACCGGCACCAGCGTCAGCACCGCGACCAGCGCCAGTACGGTGGCGAGCAGGCCCGCCTCGCCGAACGCGCGGATCAGGTCGGAATTGGAGAACTGCAGCGCGATGAATGAAATGCCGGCGGTGGCATGGGTCAGCACGCAGGCCGGCCCGACCACCAGCACGGCGTTCTTGAACGCAGTGTATTTGTCCTCGCCAGCGATCAGCCGGTCTCGTGCCGCGAAGGTCAGCTGCATCGAGTCCGAGAAGCTGATCACCATGATCAGCGGCGTCATCACGTTGAGGAACATGTTGAGGCTGAAGCCGGCCCAGCCGAGCACGCCGAGCGCCAGCAGGATCGCCAGCAGCGGCGGGAACGCCGCCACCACCATGAACGAGATCTTGCGGAAGAACAGAATGGCGATGACGCAGCCGGCCAGGATGCCGGCGAGGTTGTAGATCAGCCCGTCGCGTTCGACCGCGTTGCGGATTTCGAGCTGCATCACCGGCACGCCGGACAGTTGCCGGCTGAGGCCCGAGCCCTCGAGATCGTCGGCCATCACCTTGCGCATTTCACCGATCGTGGCGCGCAGCCGCGTGTTGTCGGCCACCACCTTCGGATCGAGCGACAGCACGACCAAGGCCAGGGTGCCGTCCTCCGACAGCAGCTTGCCGCGAATGATCTCGTTGGACTTCACCGTCTGGACGAACTGATCGTAGGCCTCGCCTTCCGGCAAGTCCGACGGGAAAAGCGCCGCCGGCAGCTTGCCCGGCTCGGGTGCCTGCCGCGCCGAGAACAGCGAGATCAGGCCGCGGACGCCATCGATCAGTTGCAGATCTGTGACGGTGTCGCGCAGCTTCTCCAGATTCTCGCGCGCCAGCAGCTCCTTGCCCTCGACCACCATCAGCACGTCGAACTCCGTCGACGGAAACCGCTTGGTGACCTCCTCGTACTGCTTGAACTCCTTGGTGTCGGAGCGAAACAGTTGGCTCAGAGAGTCGTCGATCTTGATCCGTTCGATGCCGAACACGGCGCCGACGATGAGTGCCAGCAGGATGATGCATGACACCACCGGCACGCGCAGCGGGATCAGACCCAGCCGCTCCAGACCAAAAGCGATGCTAACCCGCCGTCGCTTCAATTCCGCGACTTCGGTGTCGCTCACGTTTCTATCCAGCATGCGCTGTTCCGTCCTGTCGATCGCTCGTCCTAGCCAAACTTCCCGGCACGAATGCGACAGCGTCGCATCGCCCGGGATCCTGGTGTTGGGACATGCAGCAATTCACCACGTGCGCAGGCTCGGACCGACCGCCCTTCGGAATCGAGACTGGGAACCGGAATCCACCAGATTCGCGGCCCGGTTGCGAGTTTTCCGGCAGCTTGGGATCACGGTGGAGGCAGTTCCGGCATCAGGCTGCCGCTCTCGTCCTTCAGCGCCACCCCGGTCACCTGCCGCACCAAGCCTTCGCGGATCAACCAGGCAATCTTGTGCGCCGCCTCGTCTGCCGAAATCCCGGAAGCGTGGATATTCGAGACGCAATTACGGTCTGCATCGGTGAGGCCGGAGCGCGGTCCGAACGTCAGATAAGCGCCGAGGCTGGCTGGTGCCGACAGGCCCGGCCG
This sequence comes from Rhodopseudomonas sp. BR0C11, assembly GCF_010820945.1. Taxonomy (NCBI): domain Bacteria; kingdom Pseudomonadati; phylum Pseudomonadota; class Alphaproteobacteria; order Hyphomicrobiales; family Nitrobacteraceae; genus Rhodopseudomonas; species Rhodopseudomonas sp. BR0C11. The sequence continues at coordinate 19,877 of NZ_QTKI01000015.1, read as the reverse complement.
TTCGCCGATCAGCACCACCGCCATCCGGGCACCGAGCGCCGCGCCGACCTCGTCCCCGAGCGCGACCCGGGCGCCGGTCGCCACCACCGCGGCCCCGACGCCGATCCGCGCTGCGGCGAGCCGCGGTAACAGATGCCGCACCACCGCGGTCGCCTGGGCCGCCACCGCGACCGGAGACAAGCCGTCGCCGATTACCAAGGCAACGTCGCCCGCCTGCGGGGCTCCCGCCAGGAGATCACGCGCGGCCGGGTCGAGCTGCCGGCCGAGATCCGGCCGGGCCAGATAGTCCCGCCGGTCGGCGGCGCGGCTCGACAGCTGCAGGGTCGCCAGGCCGAGCGCCTGCAGCTCGGCGGCGAGCGCCGCGGCATCGAAGCCGGCATGGACGGCGTCGCGGGCGCGGGCATGGGCCAGGGTGAAATCCAGCAACGCCTCGGTCGGCAGGCTGGCGCCAGCGCGGCCGAGCGCGACGCGGGCTGGGGTCAAACGGCGCAGCTCGGCCAGCGAGCGCGGCGGGGTGGCAGGTGAGTTCATCGTTGTCCTTATTCCGCCGGGACCGCCGCCTCGCGCAGGCGCAGCGAGTAGTTCGAGGCGTTGGCATGGCCGCGCGAGGCTTCGCGCGCGTAGATGATCAGATGATGCGCCACCACCATCACCAGCAGCAGGTTTTCGATGTCGCCGCGAACCAGACGCCGCAGCGCGAACTTCCAGAACGCCAGCTTGTAATCGCCGCGAACGCCGATCTGCCAGATGATGTTGCGCAGCATGATCATGCCGCGTTTGATATTGGCCTTCGACGCCCGCTGCGGCGTCGAAGGATGCAGCCGCGTCGCGTAGGCGTGACCGATCTGGTACTCGTAGCGTTTCAGCAGCGCCTCGGGCTCGTAAGCCCGCGCCATGCAATCCTTCCACATCGCTACCACCTGATCGTGCGGCAGCAGGAAGTCGACGTTGGATTCGCGGTTGTCGTCGTGGACCAGCCGGCCTTCGCGTTCCAAGCGATCCCACAGCGGCGTCTTCGGCAGCGCCTGCAGCAGGTTGATGGTGAGCAGCGGAATCTGCGACTGCTCGATGAACTGCATCAGAAACTCGCCGGTCTCCGGCGTATCGGTGTCGAGGCCAAGGATGATGCCCGACACCACCTCGATGCCGTAGCTCGAAATCGTCCGCACGCCTTCGAGGATCGGGACCATCATGTTGTGGTCCTTGTGCATCGCCTTCAGCGCAGTCGGGTCCGGCGTCTCGATGCCGCAGAAGATCGTGCAGAAATATGCCTCCCGCATCAGTTCGAGAATCTCGGGCCGCTTGGCAATGTTCAGCGTCGCCTCGCAGGCGAGCTGCAGCTGAAAGCCGGTGCGCTTCTGCCACTCGACCAGATGCGGCAATAGATCGAGCGCCGCCTTGCGATTACCGATGAAATTGTCGTCGACGAAATACACCGAGCCGCGGATGCCGCATTCGATCATGCGGTCGAGCTCGGTGATGATCTGCTCCGGCGTCTTCAGCCGAGGGTTGCGGCCGTACAGACCGGGGATATCGCAGAATTCGCACTGGTACGGACAGCCGGAGGAATACTGGATGCTGCCGAGCAGATATTTGCTGCATTCCGCCAACTCGTAAGCCGGAATCGGAAACAGCGTCATGTCGAGGCGGTCTTCAGTGGTGAACACGACCTGCCGCTTCGGCCGCGTCACGTCGTGGGCCAGTCTGGCGATCAATTGATCGGTCGCGTCGCCGAGCTCGCCGACGTGCAGATAGTCAAAATTCGGATAGTAGTCGGGGCAGGCGCTGACGGACGGACCGCCGAGCGCGACCGGCAGGTCGAAATCATGCGCGCGCCGGCAGATGTCGTTCATCTGCTGCCGCTGGATATGCATGCCGCTGACGAACACCGCGTCGGCCCAGGCGAAATCGTCTGCTGTCGCGGGGCGGATGTTCTCGTCGATGAAGCGAACCGACCATTCGTCCGGCAGATAGGCAGCGATCACCAGCAGCCCCTGCGGCGGCATGAAGGCAGCGACATTGTCCATCAACGGATAGGAGTGCTGAAACGTACCGAAGGACTTGGTGTAGCGCGGGAAGACACACAGAATACGACGACTGGTCTGCCCGGATTCGGCCTTCATCGAACTTTCCCCGCGAACGTCACGCTGTCCGAGTTGGTTGCGGTGACCGCACGCACGGTTCGACCACCGGCCCCAAAAACGGCAAGTCCAATACAACTGCGCGACTCGCGACCGGTTCCCCACGGCTGCAAAAATCCCGCCCGATCGCGGCCGTGATGCATGATCTAATCACGACCGCCGCGGAGCGGCCAGCGTTTCTTTGGCGGGTTCTGGACGACGGCGCGCGATCAGGCGATCAGCCGCGCTGCGATCTCCGGCAGCAGGGCACCATCCGTCAGCGGGCGGTGATCAGGGCCGGCAAAACCGGCGCGGACCAGCCAGTTGTCGAATTCCGGCGCACGCTTCAAGCCGAACAAATCGCGGACGTACAGCGCATCATGAAACGAGGTCGACTGGTAGTTCAGCATCACGTCATCCGCGCCCGGCACGCCCATGATGAAATTGACGCCGGCCGCTGCGAGCAGCGTAAGCAGCGTATCCATGTCGTCCTGATCGGCTTCGGCATGGTTGGTGTAGCAGATGTCGACCCCGAGCGGCAGGCCGAGCAGCTTGCCGCAGAAATGATCCTCGAGGCCCGCGCGCACGATCTGCTTGCCGTCGTACAGATATTCCGGGCCGATGAAGCCGACCACGCTGTTGACCAGCAGGGGCGAGAACGCCCGCGCCACCGCATAGGCGCGTGCCTCGCAGGTCTGCTGATCGACACCATGATGCGCGTTCGCCGACAGCGCCGAGCCCTGCCCGGTCTCGAAATACATCACGTTTTCGCCGACCGCACCCCGCTTCTGCGCCAGGGTCGCCTGATGAGCTTCGGCGAGCAATGCCAGATCGATCCCGAAGCTGCGATTGGCGGCTTCCGTGCCGGCGATCGACTGGAACGTCAGGTCGACCGGCGCGCCCTGCTCGATCAGGCGCAACGTCGTGGTGACATGGGTGAGGACGCAGCCCTGGGTCGGAATCGCCAGGTGCGTGATGATGTCGTCAAGCAGTCGCACCAGCTGGCCGAGCACCGCCGGATCGTCGCTCGCCGGATTGATGCCGATGCAGGCGTCGCCGGCGCCGAGCAGCAGGCCGTCCAGAATGGACGCAGTGATGCCGCGGGCATCGTCGAACGGATGGTTGGGCTGCAGCCGCACACTCATCCGTCCCGGCAGCCCGATGGTGTTGCGGAAGCGAGTGACCACGCTGCACTTCTTCGCCACCAGGATCAGGTCCTGATTGCGCATCAGCTTCGACACCGCGGCGACCATTTCGGGTGTCAGGCCCGGCGCCAGCGCGGCCAGTGCCGCCGGAGTGGCAACGTCCGACAGCAGCCAGTCGCGGAAGCCGCCGACGGTGAGCGAGGCCACAGGTGCGAACGCCGCCGCGTCGTGACGGTCGGCGATCAGCCGTGTCACCTCGTCGGCCTCGTATGGGATCACCATCTCGGACAGGAATTGCCGCAGCGGCAGGTCGGCCAGCGCCATCCGCGCCGCCACCATCTGCTCGGCGCTTTCGGCGGCGATGCCGGCGAGGCGATCGCCCGAGCGCGGCGGGCTCGCCTTGGCGAGCACGTCGCGCAGGTCTTCGAACACGAACGAGACGTTGCCGATGCTGTGGCGATAGATCATGGCGTCCCCGGCACGTTGCTGCGAGTGCAGCTCGGGCCGGAGGGTAGCAAAGGCGTCCGCGTCAGGCGACCCGCACGGTTGCGAGAAATTTAGCCACCTCGGCGCGCAGCCGGTTGTTTTCGTGGGACAGCAACTGCGCCGAGGTCAGCACCTCGTCCGAGGCCGCACCGGTGTCGGCGGCACCGCGATTGACGTTGCCGATACTGGCGGCAACCTGATTGGTGCCGATCGCCGCCTGCTGCACGCTGCGGGCGATCTCCTGGGTGGCGCTGCCCTGCTCGCCGACCGACGCCGCGATGGTCGAGGAAATATGCGCGATCTTGCCGATGGTGCCGCCGATCTCCTTGATCGCGTACACCGACTCCCGGGTCGCGGCCTGCATCTCGGCAATCTGCGCGCTGATTTCGTCGGTGGCTTTTGCGGTCTGCTCCGCCAGCGCCTTGACCTCCTGCGCCACCACCGCGAAGCCACGCCCCGCCTCGCCCGCACGGGCCGACTCGATGGTGGCGTTGAGCGCCAGCAGATTGGTCTGGCCGGCGATGGTGGTGATCAGTTGGGTGACATCGCCGATGCGGTTGGCGGCCTGCGCCAGCTTGGCGATCCGCGCGTCGGTCTGTTCGGCCTGCTGCACCGCTTCGTCCGCGATCTTGCGCGACTCGCTAACCTGGCGGCCGATCTCTTCGACCGAGGCCGACATCTGCTCGGTAGCGGACGCCACCGACTGCACATTGGTGGAGGTCTGCGATGAGGCTGCCGCCACCATGGTGGCTAGCTGCTGGGTCTCGGCGCTGCCCTTGGCGAGCGCGCCGGCGGAGACCTCCAGTGCCTGCGAGGCGACGCCGACCTGTTCGACGATCTGTCCGACCGCGGCTTCGAAACCGTCGGCGAGCTGATGCAGCTCGGCGCGGCGGGCTTCGGCGGCGATCTGTTCCTGGCGCTGGCGCTCGGCCTGTTCGCGCTCCGCCTTGGCCACGGCCTGCACTTTGAAATCCTCGACGGCGCGCGCCATCTGGCCGACCTCGTCGCCTCGGTCCAGCCCCGGCAACTGCACCTCGAAATTGCCGGCCGCGAGATCGTGCATTGCGCCGGACATCGCCACCACCGGGCGGGCGATGCCGCGGCCGATTAGGAACGAGAACGCGATGCCGACCAGCGCGGCGGCCGCGACGATGCCGCCCAGCATCCATTGCTCGCGTTCGAGCGCAATGCCGGTGTGGGCGATCTCGCGATCCCGGCTGTCGTTGGTCGACAGGATCAGGTCGCTGACCAGCGAGTCGATATCGGTAAAACTCTTCTCAGCGCTCTTGATGAACAGCAAGGCCGAGCCGGCATCGCCATCGGCCATCTCGACCGCGTTCTTGGCCTGCCTCTGATAGGCGGCGACCGCAGCCTTGAGTTTCTGGAACGGGGGCTTGGCCGCGTCGGCGCCGAGCGCCTTCTCGACCTCGCCGAGCGAGGTCGGGATCTGCGCCAACGCCGCGGTAGTTTCCTTCATCACCTTGGTGAGCTTGGCCGCATCGCTCTCGTTGGCGGCGGTCGCCGCCATCCGGTACAGCTTGGCGTGCGCGGTCCAGGCGGCATTGTTGAGGTCGGAGGCAAGCTCGGAGAGCCGCACCGGACCCGACACCAGCTTGTCGACGTTTTGCTGATTATCGCGTAGCGACACAAGCGCGAACGCGCCGACGCCGATCATCACCAGAACGAGGAATGCGGGAGCGAGCTGGACCTTCCACGACAGTCCGAGGTGTTTGATCCAGCTTCCCATCAGCAACGTCCTGATTTCAGTTCAGCAGCGAGCGGGGGCGATACGCGCCGCCGTTACAGTTTGTAGACGCCGGCGCAGACCGCAGTGTTGTCGAGCCGTTCGCAGTACATTTCCTTGGGCTCGACTTTTTTGCTGACCGGATTGACGAATTTGTAGTCCTGCCAGAACGACGGCTGCTTGGCGGCCATCTCGACGCGCTCCTTGACGTAGAGCTTGCCGTCGACGTCCTGCGCGTCGATCATGTCCTTGCCGATAAACTTGGCGTTGGCGCCGTGCGCCAGGACCTTGCCGTCGAGCTGATAGACCACGACGTAGAGGTCGTCCTTCACGAACGGGCCGGCCTTATCGCTGATCACCACATAGGCCTTCTCGGCGCCGTCGGCCTTGATCGCCTCGACGGCCTTTTTGACCATCGCAACGGCATCGTCCTTGCTGGCGCCGGCCAGCGCCGGAGCGGCAGCGAACGCCAGCGCGGCGGCGGCCGCCGCCACGGCGATCATCTTATGGCTCATGGAAAACTCCTCCTGGGAAATGCGAAAGCTCAGGCGCGGCCACGTTGACGAGCAAACGCGAACGTTGAGTTAAGCACCACCCTGGGGTTGCTACCAGGCGTCCGACTGGTGAACTGATAACTAACCGGAGGGAACTAATTCTCGGCTTGCGCAGGTCTGCGAGCAGCTAGCGGGCGCTCTGCGGCTGTCCGGTGCGCTACTCGACCGGAATGACATCGACCGCCACCGAGAGTTTCTGTCGGCGAGAGCCGACGATGACGCCGTCGACCGGGGAGACATCCGAGAAGTCCCGGCCGACCGCCAGGACGATGTGATCCGTTGCAACCAATAGGTCGTTGGTCGGGTCGAAGCCGATCCAGCCGAGTTCGTTGCCGCACCACACCGACACCCAGGCGTGGGTCGCATCGGCGCCCTGCAGCCGCTCCTGCCCCTCGGGCGGATAGGTCCGCAAATAACCGCTGACATAGGCGGCCGGCAGACCGAGGCCACGCAGGCCGGCGATCATCACATGGGCGAAGTCCTGGCAGACGCCGTGGCGCTTCTCGAACACTTCGGCCAGCGGCGTCGAAATCACCGTCGCCTTGGGATCGTAGCGGAATTCGGTGCGGATCCGCCGCATCAGCTCGGCGGTGCCGGCAAGCACGCCGCGGCCGTGCGGAAAACTCTGCGCCGCGTAGCGGGTCACCGCCGGCAGGATCGGCACCAGCGGGCTGGCAAACACGTAGCCGACCGGTGAGGACGCGCCGAGGCTCGGGCTGGTGAGCGCGGCATCGCGGACCGGCTCCCAGGGCTGGCTGCCGGAGTCGCGCGGCGGCGGCTGCCGCGTCACCTCGACCCGCGACCGGCTGTCGATCCGCAGCACCTTATGCGGCGCCTCGATCACGATGCTCTCCGTCACCGTGCCGAAGAAGTCGGTGCGAGCGGTGCGGGCCGCCGGCCGCGGCTTGATCTCGATCGCATGCGACAGCAGCAACTGGCCGGGCTCGGAGATCGGCTTCAGGCGCAGCGAGCAGCGGGCGAAACTCACCTGGCTGCCGTAGGAATAAGTCGTGACGTGGCGAATGTCGTAGATCACGCCAGCCCCGTCAGCTTTTCCGGCCGCATCGCGCTGGCGCCGTGCGGGAAGTAGTGCGCGCCGACCGCCTCGGCGAGGCTGAGTAGATCCTGCTCCAGCGCGAACAGCCACGACGCGTCGATGGTCTCGGCTTCGGCGGCGGTCAGCTTCGCCAGCGTCGAGACCGCCAGCCGCTGCGGCCGCTCGATCAGTCCGCCTTCGTGCAGCGCCGGCAGGCTGGCGATGTGGTCATTGAGCTCTTCGACCTGGAACGCCACCGAACGCGGATTGTACGGGTCGAGCACGGCAAGATCGCGCACCGGCGCGAGCAGCGGCGCCAGCAGATAGCGCGACCGATAGGTGATCTGCGAATCCACCAACGTCAGCAGCACGTCGAGATCTTCGGCGGTGGCGCCGTCGCAGGAGAACTGCCGGGCGAACCGCGCGGTGTTGACGGCGCGCTCGACGCGGCGGCCAATCCGCAGGAAGCGCCAGCCGGCGGCGCGGTTCATGTTTTCGTTCGACAGGCCGGAGAAGCTCGCGAGCTCCTGCAGCGCGACCTCCGCGGCCTGGACCACCGCTTCTTCGCCCTCGACCGGCACGGCGAGGCGCGCCTCCATCTGGGTGATGACGTGCCAGGCATCCGGCGACAGCCGCTCGCGGAGCGACGAAGCGTTGCGCTGGGCGGCGCGGATCAGCGACAGCGCCGAGCCGAAGTCATCCGGACTCTGCAGCGCATCGGCCGCGATCTTCGCAGTCTGCGCGCGCGGGCCGAGCGAGGTCGCGCCCCAGGCGATCAGTAATCGCTGGATCTTCTCGATCGCATGGTGCAGCGGCCCCTTGCCGGGATCGCGCTGCGGCGCGCTGAGCGCGCGCAGCAGCCGCAGCGTCGCCTCGGCGCGTTCGAGATAGCGGCCGAGCCAGAACAGATTGTCGGCAGCGCGGCTCGGCAGCACGCCGGTGATGCGGCGAATGCGGACGCTGTCGACGGCGGGCAATAGCGACGACGGCGCCACCGCATGATCGGCCACCACCCACACGTCGGCGGCGCGGGCGCCCTCGCCCATCGACACCGCCCGCGAGTCGAGCCGGTCGGCGATCCGGCAGAACCCGCCGGGCATCACCGCCCAGCCGTTCTCCGTGGCGGCGGCGAATACGCGCAGCACAAACGGCCGTGGCGCCAGCTTGCCGTCGTCCCATACTGGCGTGGTGGACAGCCGCACTTGCTCCTGCGCCACGTAGTCGAGGCCGCGCGCCGCAATCGCGTCGCGCAGATGATCGCGCACCACCGGCGGCAATTCGCCGGGCAGCACCGGACCGTGATGCGAGAAACCCGGCACGCTCTGGCCGTAAGCGCCTTCGATCACGAACTCGTCGAGCCGGTCGAGCACTTCTTCGCGCGCAGCCGTCTGGCCGCACCACCAGGTGGCGATGTGCGGCATCTTGAGGTCTTCGCCGAGCAGCCGGCGCGCCAGCGGCGGCAGGAAGCCGAGCAGCGAACGCGCTTCGAGCACGCCGGAGCCCGGCATGTTGGCGACCACCACGCCGCTCTTGCGGATAACATCAATCAGGCCGGCAACGCCGAGCTGCGATGAAGCGTCGAGCTCCAGCGGATCGAGCGAATTGGCATCCACCCGGCGCAGCAGCACGTCGATCCGCTTCAGGCCGGCGACGGTGCGGATGTGCAGACGATCGTCGGCGACCGCGAGGTCATCGCCTTCGACCAGCAGGAAACCGAGATAACGCGCCAGCGTGGCGTGCTCGAAGTAAGTCTCGCTGAACCGGCCCGGCGTCAGCAACCCGATGCGCGGCTCATCGCGATCGGCGGTCGCGCGCAGGCTGTCTCGGAACGCCTCGAAGAACGAGGCGACGCGCTCGACATTCATCGATTTGTAGAGATCGTTGAAGGCGCGCGACAGCACCAGACGGTTTTCCAGCGCATAGCCGGCGCCCGACGGCGCCTGGGTGCGATCGCCCAGCACCCACCACTGCCCGTCCGGGCCGCGGCCGATGTCGGCCGCGTAGAAATGCAGATAGCGGCCACCCGGCGGTTTGACGCCGACCATCGGCCGCAAGTAATCGGCACTGCCGGCAATCGCGGCGGCCGGCAGAGCGCCGTCGGCGATCAGCGAGCCTTGGCCGTAGATGTCCTGCAGCACGCCTTCGAGCAGCGTCGCGCGCTGGGCGATGCCGGCGGCGATCTGCTGCCACTCGCTTTCACCGATCAGCAGCGGCACATGGCTGAGCGGCCAGGCCCGATCCGCAGCGTCGCCCGGCGCCCGATAAGTGACACCGGCATCGCGCAAATGCCGGTCGGCGGCGGCGAAGCGGCGCTCGATCTCGTCGGCGGAGAGAGCTGCGAACGCGTCGAAATAACGACTCCACACCGCCCGCGGCTGGCCATCCGCGCCGATGAATTCGTCGGGGATGCCGGGCAGGCGCACGTAGTCGCGGCTCCACTGCGCAACCTTGCGGTCGCGCGGTCGAGCCTTCCGGGCCGGGCCGCCTTGCTGCGCCATTGTCTCATCCCCCATACGGAATGATTCAATGCAGCAGCGGCGTCCGCAAGTCGAGGGTCAGCGGGAATTCAAGTGTGCGTTCTTCCTGCGGCGGATCGATCCGCCCCGGGGTGTGGCCGTGATCCTGGAACCGCGCCAGCCGCCGCGCCTCGGCTTCGTACGAGTTCACCGGCTTGGTCTCGTACGCCCGTCCGCCTGGATGGGCGACGTGATAGACACAGCCGCCGAGCGAGCGGCCATTCCAGGTGTCGACGATGTCGAACACCAGCGGCGCGTGCACCGGAATGGTCGGATGCAGCCCGGAGGCCGGCTGCCACGCCTTGAAACGCACCGCCGCCACCGCCTCGCCGGCCCGCGCGGTCGGCGTCATCGGCAGCCGGCGGCCGTTGCAGGTGATGACGTGGCGGCCTTCGACGAAGCCTTCTGCCTTGACCTGCAATCGCTCCACCGACGAGTCCACGAACCGCACCGTGCCGCCGGCAGTGCCCTCCTCGCCGAGCACGTGCCACGGCTCCAGCGCCTGCCGCAGCTCCAATGTGACACCGCCATGATACACGCTGCCGAACACCGGAAAGCGAAACTCGAGCTGCGCGGTGAACCACTCCGGCTCGAACGCATAGCCCGCGCGTGCCAGCTCGCCGAGCACGTCGCGGAAATCCTCCCACAAATAATGCGGCAGCATGAAGCGGTCGTGCAGCGCCGTGCCCCAACGGACGAACTTGCCGTCCAGCGGCTCGCGCCACAGCATCGCGATCAGCGCGCGGATCAGAAGCTGCTGCGCGAGGCTCATCCGCGGATCGGGCGGCATCTCCAGCGCGCGGAATTCGACCAGGCCAAGACGGCCGGTCGGACTATCCGGCGAGTACATCTTGTCGATGCAGATCTCGGCGCGATGGGTGTTGCCGGTGATATCGACCAGGATGTTGCGGAACAGCCGGTCGGCGAGCCACAGCGGGCCCTTCACGCCCGGCGGCGGCACCTGGGCCAGCGCGATCTCGAGTTCGTAAAGCGAATCGTGCCGCGCCTCGTCGATCCGCGGCGCCTGGCTGGTCGGGCCGATGAACATGCCCGAGAACAGATAGGACAGCGACGGATGCCGCTGCCAAAACAGCACCAGGCTCTTCAGCAGATCCGGCCGTCGCAGGAACGGCGAATCCGCGGGGCTGGCGCCACCGACCACGACATGATTACCGCCGCCGGTGCCGGTGTGGCGGCCGTCGATCAGGAAGCGGTTGGCGCCGAGCCGCACTTGCGCGGCGTCCTCATACAGTCCGAAGGTGGTGCGCACCGCCTCGCGCCAATTCTGCGCCGGCTGGATGTTGACTTCGATCACGCCCGGATCTGGCGTCACCTTGATGACGTCGATGCGCGGATCGTAAGGCGGTGGATAGCCCTCGATATGGACGCGGATCTGCATCTCTTCAGCGGTGGCTTCGACCGCGGCGATCAGTTCGAGGTAGTCCTCGATGGTCTCGGTCGGTGGCATGAAGGCGCACAGCACGCCCTCGCGAAGCTCGATCGACATCGCAGTGCGCACGCCGCCTTTGCGCAGCTTCTGCTCCTCGACAGGCTGGCTTGTGGTCGCTTCGCCAGCCGACTGTTCAAACACCGCCATCTGCTCGCGCTCGGGCTCGGCTTCGTTCGCCGGCGGCGGCGCGAATTGCGGCAGTGCACCACGCGGCTCGAGCGGATCGCGTGGCACGATGTACGGATAGTCGTCTTCCGGGATATGCGGCAGCGACGAGATCGGCAGCCGGAAGCCGAGTGGCGAGTCGCCCGGCAACAGAAACAGATTGCCGCGCCGCAGTTTCCAGCGCTCGCTGCGCCAGCGCTTCTTCTGTGCCGACGCGGCGTCCGCGTTCCACGCCTGGATCGGGAGCACGAAGCCCCGCGGCGTGTTCAGCCCGGTGTCGAACACCCGCGCCATGCGGGCGCGCTCTTCTGGGTCGGCAAGCTTGTTGTCGTGCGGATCGACGTTCGGCGGCAGCGTCGCTTCCTTTTGCAGCCAATGGGTCGGATCCTCATAGGCCGGCAGCACGTAGTCGGTGTCGATGCCGAGACGTTTGGCCGTGCCGATCGCGAACTGCTCGGCTTCCTCGACCTTGGCCGGACGCTGGCCGACCACCGGCGCGATCAGCTCGCCATTCTTCCAGATCGGCACGCCGTCCTTGCGCCAATACAGGCCGAACGCCCAGCGCGGCAGGCTTTCCCCCGGGTACCATTTGCCCTGGCCGAAATGGAGAAGCCCGCCGGGCCCAAACCGCGTGCGCAGCCGCCGGATCAGATCGTCGGCCAGCATCCGCTTCGCACCGCCGACCGCAGCGACGTTCCACTCCGGCGATTCCATATCGTCGATCGATACGAAGGTCGGCTCGCCGCCCATCGTCAGCCGCACGTCGTGCGTGGTCAGATCAGCGTCGACCTTTTCGCCGAGCGCATCGAGCCGCGCCCAGGATTCGTCGGAGAACGGCTTGGTGATGCGCGGCGCTTCGCGGATGCGCTCGACCCGCATGTCGAACTTGAAATCGACATTGGCGAAGCCGACCACGCCGGAGATCGGCGCGGCCGTGCGATAATGCGGCGTGGCCGCGACCGGGATATGGCCCTCGCCGGCAAGCAATCCCGACGTGACGTCGAAGCCGACCCAGCCGGCGCCGGGCAGATACACTTCGGCCCAGGCGTGCAGATCGGTGAAGTCGTGCGCCGCGCCCTTTGGGCCGTCGAGCGACTCGATATCGGGGCGAAGCTGAATCAAGTAACCGGACACGAAACGCGCCGCGAGACCGAGATGCCGCAGCGTCTGGATCAGCAGCCACGCCGAGTCGCGGCACGAGCCGGCACCCTTGGCGAGCGTCTCTTCCGGGGTCTGCACCCCCGGCTCCATCCGGATGATATAGTTGATGCGCTCGCGCAGTTTGGCGTTGAGATCGACCAGGAAGTTGACCGTGCTCTCGGCCTCGCGCGGAATCGAATCGAGATAGGCTTTGAACAGCGGTCCCGGCTCGGTCGTCGCCAGATACGGCGCCAGCTCGTGCTGCAAGTCGGCGGTATATGAGAACGGGAAGCTCTCGGCGTAACTTTCGACGAAGAAGTCGAATGGGTTGATCACCGTCATCGCCGCGGTGAAATCGACCTCGATCTTGAGTTCGTCGGCCTTCTCCGGAAACACGAACCGCGCCAGCCAATTGCCCTGCGGGTCCTGCTGCCAATTGATGAAGTGGTTCGCCGGCGTGACCTTCAGCGAATACGACAGAATCGGCGTCCGCGTATGCGGCGCCGGACGCAGCCGGATGGTCTGGGGGCCGATGTCGACCGGGCGGTCGTATTTGTAATGCGTGACGTGATGAAGGGCGACGTAGATCGACACGAGGGCAGCTCCGGCATTGAATTTGAGCAGAACACCGGAACTTGCGGCAATCAAGCGCTAACAAAGGGCAAGGCGTGCACAAGCGGAAGGCGTCTGGCCCCTCACACACTGCTGTCATCGCCCGCGAAGCCGGGCGACCCAGTATCCCAGAGCGTTTGCGACCGAACACCAATGCGCTGGAATACTGGATCCTCCGCTTTCGCGGAGGATGACGGTGAGTGGGGATTGAAGGCGGCGGCCCTTACGCCTTCCCGCCCGAATTCTTCCGCGTCTCGGCGACCCAGCTGCGCGCGCCGATCGCCATGATGCCGCTGTCGTTGAGCAGCGTCACCAGCTTGAAGCCGAGCGCGATGTTGCGCGCGGCGCCTTCCGGACCGGAGCAATGGATGCCCGGATAGATGCCGCGCTTGTCGCATTCCTTCAGCAGCTTGTCGTAGATCTTCAGGATCTCCGGCTCGTCACGGTCGAGCTTCGGCACCAGACCATAAGAGAAGCCGAGATCGGACGGACCGATATAGACGCCGGCAATGCCCTCGACATCGAGGATCGCTTCCATGTTCTCGACCGCGGTGCGGGTCTCGATCATCGGGATGCACAGCGTCTCGTCGTTCGCGGTCGTCTGATAGTTACCCGACGAGCCGTACAGTCCGGCGCGGATCGGACCGTTGCTGCGGGTGCCGCGCGGCGGGTACTTGCAGTACTGGACGAAGTTCTCGGCTTCTTCCTTGGTGTTGACCATCGGGCAGATCACACCATAAGCGCCGCCGTCCAGCACCTTGCCGATGATGCCCGGCTCGTTCCACGGCACCCGCACCATCGGCGTCACCGGGTGCGCCTGCATGCCCTGGAAGCAGGTGACCATCGATTGATAATCCTGCACGCCGTGCTGGATATCGACCGTGATGCTGTCGAACCCACACTGCGCCATCACCTCGGCCGAGAACCCCGACGGAATCGCCAGCCAGCCATTGACCACGACTTTGCCGTCGGCCCAGAGTTGTTTGACTTTGTTTGCCATGTCGTTCCTCGAAGATATTTCAAATGGTCGATGTTCTTGGCTTTCTGCGTCATCGCCGGGCTTGACCCGGCGATCCATCGTGAGAAGGACGATGGATGCGCGGGTCAAGCCCGCGCATGACGGGCGGATTTGGTAATAATCGCCTCACGCCGTCGCCGCTTGGATCGCCAGCCCGGACACGCCGACTCCGCGGGCGTCTCTGGATCTCCGGGGATCAACACCTGATCGACGCCGGCGACCGTCTTCGAGCTCTTGAAGAAGTCGATGTAGCGGGTGACTTCGGCATCGAACACATGCGCCGGATCGATCCGCTTGGGATCGACGTAGATCGAGAACATGCCGTTGGCGAATGGCCGGTTCGGACCGGTCGCACCGTTGCCGGTGAGCGCGCCACCCAGCAGCTCGCAGATCAGCGCCAGCCCCGAGCCCTTGTGCTCCCCGAAGGCGCGGATCGCCCCTGTGCCATTGGCGTGGTTGATCGGGCCGTCCTTCTCGTGCGGGCCGTACAACGTCGCCGGATCTTCGCTCAAGGAGCCGTCGGCATTGATCAGCGCGCCTTGCGGCAGCTTCTTGCCGCCGCGCGCCGCGACCAGCACCTTGCCTTCGGCGACGATCGAGGTGGCGAGATCGAGCACCACCGGCGGCGCGTCCGGGCGCGGGATGCCGACGCAATACGGCGCCGTGGACAATCGGCGTTCGACGCCGCCGAACGGCGCAACCAGGATCGAGCCCGCCGCCGTGACGAAATGGATCGATACCAAGCCTTCGGCTGCAGCCATCTCTGCCCAATCGCCGATCCGGCCGATATGTCCGGCATTCTTCAGCGCGACCGCCGACAGCCCTTGCGTCTTGCACTTGTCGATGCCGATCCGCACCGCCTGCGGGCCGACCGTCTGGCCATAACCGAACTTGCCGTCGACCACCGCCAGCGACGGCAGATCGACCGGGACGTCGACGGTCTGGTCAGGATGCACTGCACCGGCGTTGCGCCAGCGGATATACACCGGCACGCGGATGACGCCGTGACTGTCGTGGCCGGTGAGATTGGCGGTGGTGAGATAACAGCCGATCCGCCGCGCCTCTTCCTTCGACGAGCCGGCGCGTTCGAACACCTGGGCGACGAAATCGATCAACCGATCGACCTGCACCGTCACCATGTCGGCGCACTCCTGCGGCCAGCGGTCATGGGTTGCTGCGTCATTCCTCGTCTCCTCCCGGCGCCGCGGCCTTCGCCTGCGGTCGAACTTTGCGGCCGCGAGTTGAGCGAAATTCCGGATCGCTGTCCACCGCGCTCCCGGCATGGCGCACCGGCATCGCCATCAGGCTCGCCTCCAGCTCGCGCAGCAATTCCTGCAGCTCGGCGAGCCTGGTGCCGCCGGTCCGCCGCGTGATCTCGGCGTAGATGGCTTCCGAAAACGGCGCCACCGTCTCGATCAGCTTCAGCCCCTTGGTGGTGATCGACACCATGTTGCGGCGCTGATCATCCTTCGCGAGCTTGCGCGCCACCAGCTTGCGCGTTTCGAGATCACGCAGCATCCGCGACAGGCTCGGACCAAGCAGGAAGGCGTTGTGCGCCAGCTCGGTGACTTCGATCGCATCGACCGCCGTGAGCGCACGCAGGATACGCCATTGCTGCTCGCTGAGCCCGTGAGCGCGCAGCAGCGGCCGGAAGTGCCGCATCACCGCCTCGCGGCTGCGCAGCAGCAGCATCGGCAGCGAGCGCGAGAATTCGCGCATCGGCGGCTCTTTGGTCTGAGCTTTCCCATCCCCGTCATTGCGAGGCGCTTCGCGCCGAAGCAATCCAGCTTTGGGGCGCGCGGCTGGATTGCTTCGATTCACTCGCAATGACGGTGGCGGAGATTTTTGCATCGCAACAGAAGCGGTTTCGGTTTGAGTGCGATCATTTAACATGTTAATCATCTGCCGCGCGACGGTTTTGTTGAATGGACCGCGCAGGGATGAAACGATTTTCGCTGGAGCGACGATGGCGCTTTCGAACGACGACATCCGCGCCGCGGCCGAGCGGCTGGACCAGGCCGAGAAGACCAAGGTGCAGATTCGCCAGCTATCGCTGGATCATCCGGCGATCACGATTCCCGACGCCTACGCGATCCAGGCTGCCTGGATCGAGATCAAGCAGGCTGCAGGCCGCCGCGTGCGCGGCCACAAGATCGGGCTGACCTCGAAGGCGATGCAGAGCCAACTCGGCATCGGCGAGCCCGACAGCGGAATCCTGCTCGACGACATGTTTTTCGACGACGGCGGCATCGTCCCCACCGACCGCTTCATCGCAACGCGGGTCGAGTCCGAGCTTGCCTTCGTCATCAAGCACCGCCTCGCCGGGCCGCATTGCACGATCTTCGACGTGCTGAACGCCACCGATTTCGTGGTCCCGGCGCTGGAGATCCTCGATACCCGGGTGCAGCGCGTCGATCCCGAGACCAAGGCGACGCGCAAGATCTACGACACCATCGCCGACAACGCGGCGAATGCCGGCATCGTGCTCGGCGGCCGGCCGATCCGCCCGCTGGACACCGACCTGCGCTGGATCGGCGCGTTGACCTATAAGAACGGCCAGCTCGAAGAAACCGGGCTCGCCGCGGGCGTGCTCAATCATCCGGCGACCGCGGTGGCGTGGCTCGCCAACAAGATCGCACCGCAGGGCCTTGCCCTGGAGCCTGGACAGATCGTGCTGGCCGGCTCGTTCATCCGCGCCATCGAGACGGCGAAGGGTGATACGATCCAGGCCGACTACGGTCCTTACGGCACCGTGAGTTGTTACTTCGGCTGACGCGACCGAAGCGAGGGATCCATGCCGCATTTCACCATCGAATATTCCGCCAATCTCGACGACAAGCTCGACATCGCCGAAGTCGTCGAGCTGGTTCGCAGCACCGCGATCGAAACCGGGATCTTCCCCGTCGGCGGGGTGCGGGTCCGCGCGATCCGCTGCGAGCACTACGCGATTGCCGACGGCCGGCCCGGCTTTGGCTTCCTTGCGATGCTGCTGCGGCTCGGCGAAGGCCGCGACCTTGCGGCGCGCAAACGCGCCGGCGACCACATCTTCGCCCAGCTCTCGCACTATCTCGATCCGCTGTTCGGCGACGAGGGCTTCGCACTGTCGTTCGACATGGTGGTCAACGACAAGGAGACGAGCTGGAAGCGCAACTCGATCCACGACCTCTTGATTGCCGAGGCCCGCCATGGCTGATGCCGCCACGAACTCTTCCGGATTTCAGGCCAATCTCGACCGCGCCGCGCCACTGCTGAAGCAGCTCAAGGCCGATGGCATCGGCCATCTGATCGGCGGCGAGATCGTCGCGGCCTCATCCGGCGAAGTGTTCGAGACGGCCTCCCCGATCGACAATACGGTGCTGGCGCAAGTGGCGCGCGGCACAGCGGCGGACATCGACCGCGCCGCCAAAGCCGCCAAGGCAGCGTTTCCGGCGTGGCGCGACATGGCACCGGCCAAGCGGCGCAAACTGTTGCACGCGATCGCCGATGCGATCGAGGCGCGCGCCGACGACATCGCCGTGCTGGAATGCATTGACACCGGCCAGGCGTATCGCTTCATGGCCAAGGCCGCGATCCGCGCCGCCGAGAACTTCCGGTTCTTCGCCGATAAATGCGCAGAGGCGCGCGACGGGCTCAACACGCCGAGCGAGGAGCACTGGAACGTCTCGACCCGGGTGCCGATCGGACCAGTCGGCGTAATCACGCCGTGGAATACGCCGTTCATGCTGTCGACCTGGAAGATCGCCCCTGCGCTCGCGGCCGGCTGCACCGTGGTGCACAAGCCCGCCGAATGGTCGCCGGTAACGGCCGACATGCTGGCGCTGATCTGCAAAGAGGCCGGCCTGCCCGACGGCGTGCTCAACACCGTGCACGGTTTCGGCGAAGAAGCCGGCAAGGCGCTAACCGAACATCCGGCGATCAAGGCAATCGCCTTCGTCGGCGAAACCGCGACCGGCGCCGCGATCATGGCGCAGGGCGCGCCGACGCTGAAGCGCGTGCACTTTGAACTCGGCGGCAAGAATCCGGTGATCGTGTTCGACGACGCCGATCTCGACCGCGCGCTCGATGCCGTGGTGTTCATGATCTACTCGCTCAACGGCGAGCGCTGCACGTCCTCGAGCCGGCTGCTGGTGCAGGCTTCGATGGCTGACAGATTTATCGAGAAGCTGGCCGCCCGGGTGCGCGCGCTCAAGGTGGGCCACCCGCTCGATCCGGCCACCGAAGTCGGTCCGCTGATCCATCAGCGCCATCTCGACAAGGTCTGCTCCTATGTCGACGTCGCCCGCAAAGACGGCGCCACCATCGCGGTCGGCGGCGCGCCTTACGACGGCCCGGGCGGCGGCCATTATGTGCAGCCGACGCTGGTGACGAATGCGCGCAGCGACATGCAGGTGGCACAGGACGAGGTATTCGGCCCATTCCTGACCGTGATCCCGTTCAAGGATGAAGCCGAGGCGATCGGAATCGCCAACGACGTCCGCTACGGCCTCACCGGCTATGTCTGGACCGGCGACATGGGCCGCGCCTTGCGCGTTGCCGATGCGCTCGAAGCCGGCATGATCTGGCTGAACTCGGAAAACGTCCGCCATCTGCCGACCCCGTTCGGCGGCATGAAGCAGTCCGGCATCGGCCGCGATGGCGGCGACTACTCGTTCGAGTTCTACATGGAGACCAAGCACGTCTCGCTGGCCCGCGGCACGCATAAGATTCAGAAGCTGGGGGTGGTGTAGTGCGAAGCCTCTCCACTTGTCATTCCGGGGCGCTCGCGAACGCGAGCGAACCCGGAATCTCGCCGCGAGCACAGTTCATGTCCACGATCTCGGGATTCCGGGTTCGCGCCTGACGGCGCGCCCCGGAATGACGTTACAGAACTAACATCCAGTACTGGGGACCTCGCCAATGCCGGTGCCGCAACACGTATTCGATCCGCCGTTCAACATCGTCCGCGCCAGCCATGTGGTGCTCGACGTCGTCGATCTGAACAAGAGCGTCGAGTTTTACGACAAGATCATCGGCCTGCATGTCGAAGACCGCGACGACGCTACCGCTTACTTGCGCGGCTGCGAGGAGCATCAGCATCATTCGCTGGTGCTGCGCAAGGCCGACGCGCCCGCTGCGGCACGGCTCGGCTTCAAGGTCGGCAACGAAGACGATCTCGACAAGGCGGGCAGCTTCTTTGCCGAGAACGGGCTGATCTACAGCTTCGTCGACCGGCCATTCCAGGGCCGTACCCTGCACGTCACCGATCCGTTCGGCTATCGCCTCGAACTCTATGCGACGATGGAAAAGCGGCCGCATCTGCTGCGCCGCTACGAGCGCTATAAGGGCTGCCATCCGCAGCGGTTCGACCATTTCAATGTGTTTGCCGCCGAGACCCAGGACACCATCGAATTCTACGCAAGGCTCGGCTTTCGCCTTACCGAATACGCCGAAGAAGACGGCGACGGCGGCCGGATCGCCGCGGCGTGGATGCACCGCAAAGGCAACGTCCATGATTTCGCGCTGACCAACGGCCGCGGCCCGCGGCTGCACCATTTCGCCTATTGGGTGCCTGGGCCGCTCAACATCATCCACCTCTGCGACGTGATGGCATCGAGCGGGTTCGCTCTTGAGCGCGGCCCCGGCCGGCACGGCATCTCGAATGCGTTCTTCCTCTACGTCCGCGATCCGGACGGCCACCGCATCGAGCTGTATTGCAGCGACTACCAGACCATGGACCAGGACCACGAGCCGCTCCGCTGGTCGCTGCGCGACCCGCGCCGCCAGACGCTGTGGGGAGCGCCTGCGCCGCGCTCGTGGTTCGAACAGGGCTCGCCGTTCCTCGGCCAGGAGGTCCGCGAGCCGGCCTTCGTAGCCGATGTGGTGATTGCGGATTGAACCTCGGAATCGCCAAC
>NZ_QTKI01000149.1:0-10637 GCF_010820945.1 Rhodopseudomonas sp. BR0C11 | reverse complement strand
CCCGGGTGGCCACCCCGGCCGACTTCAACCGGCTATTCCCCGCGACCGGCGGCGCGCTGTATGGTCGCGCCTCGCACGGCTGGAGTGCCTCGTTCGAACGTCCCGGAGCGCGTACAAGGATCCCCGGCCTGTATCTGGCGGGCGGCAGCACTCACCCGGGTCCCGGCGTGCCGATGGCTGCCCTCTCCGGCCGCGCTGCGGCGGCGATATTGTTCGCCGACCTCGACTCCAACCCCGCCGGCCCGAGGCCTGCGCTTCGCCCGGATTCTTCCAAGACGACGTGAGATTATGATTGCCTGGCCTAACGAGACCGACGAACGCCGCGCCGGATTCAATGTCGACGTTCCGCGCAACGGCTACGCCTGGTGGTACATCGACGCGATCAGCGACGACGGCCGCGAAGGCCTGACCATCATTGCGTTCATCGGCAGCGTGTTCTCGCCGTACTACGCGTTTGCGCGGCGCCGTGGGCCGGCCGATCCGCTCGATCACTGCGCCATCAATGTCGCGCTGTATCACGAGGCCGGCAAGCGCTGGACCATGACCGAGCGCGGCCGCGGCCGTGTGGCGCGCAACGTCAATTCCTTCCTGATCGGGCCGAGCGACCTCGGCTGGGACGGCAAGACGCTGACGATCAACATTCGCGAGACCGGCGCCCCCGTGCCGGGCCGGATCGAAGGCCGCGTCCGGGTGACGCCGGCCGCGCTCACCAAGGATTTCTTCGTCCTCAATCCGCAAGGCAATCACCGCTGGTGGCCGATCGCGCCGCGCGCGCGGGTCGAAGTCGACTTGCGGCGGCCAAATCTGTCCTGGCGGGGCGAAGGCTATCTCGACAGCAACGCCGGCGACGAGCCGATCGAGACCGGCTTCCGGCATTGGGAATGGGCGCGCGGTGCGATGCGCGACAAGACCGTGATCCTGTACGAAGCCGAGCGCCGCGACGGCAGCCGGGTCGATCTCGCCGTCACGTTTGACGCCGAAGGCAACAAGCAGGAATTCACCCCGCCACAACTGCTGCCGCTGCCGCGCTCAGGCTGGAAGGTCGACCGCAGCGCCCGCAGCGAAGCCGGCGCCAAGCTGGTCCGCACGCTCGAAGATACCCCGTTCTACGCCCGCTCGATGGTGGAGACGACGCTGCTCGGCGAAAAGGTGACGCTGGTGCACGAAAGCCTCTCCCTCGACCGCTTCCGCATGCCGGTCGTGCAGGCGATGTTGCCATTCCGGATGCCGCGGCGGCGGTAGTAAGCGCCGTTACCATCGTCATGGCCGGGCTTATCCCGGCATGACGACTAACGTTCGTCAGAAGACGTATTGTTCTTCCCCTTCTCCGCCTCACGCTTGCGATCCAACCGGCGCCCTTGCCATTCGAGCACTGCCCAGCCGGCGGCGAACATTCCGAGCATCAGGATTTCGAAGTAGTTGAACGCGCTATCGCTGTTCATGGCGGGCTGCCCTTGTCGCGGTCGGCGCGGGCGCGGTCGAGGCGTTTGCCTTGACGTTCGAGGACCAGCCAGCCGACGGCCACGCAGAGCACGACCAGGATCAGTTCGATCAGTCCGTAATACTCGTCCACGGCAGGCCTCCGTCGATGGCTGATGGCCAAGAGGTAGCAGAATAGCTCACCCTCGGGATTCCCGCACTGGCTTCCTCCATCGAGACGGCGCGGACCGGCGGCGGGAATTCAGGCGCCGGCCTGCATCGGCAGGTGGCCAGGGACGCGGACTGCTCGTGCGTCATCGCGACACATCGAAGGGGGCGGCGATCTCGCCAATGGTGTCGTCCCGACCTCGCTCGGCCTGCAGGCGCTCGACGAACTGTGATCGTCGCATCGAAGCCCCTGCCTCTTCGGCATGCCGGAATGGGAGACCCAATATGTCGATGCTCAAGCGAACCCTGGTCCTGCTCGGCGATACGCCGTCGTCGCTGGCGGCGCGCGCCTATGCGTTCCGGCTGGTGCAGCAGACAGGGACGGACCTCGCCGGACTTGCCGGCGTCGATCTCGGCGAGATCGAAGCGCCGATGCTCGGCGGCATTGGGATGTCGGCCTACCAGACCCAGCTCCAGACCGAGCTGAAGCGGCAGGCCGACACCACGCGTGACCGCCTGCAGGCGGAATTTGCCGACGACTGCCGCAGCCGGTCGCTCACCTGCGAAGCGGTGTCGTTCGAAGGCGATCCGGCCGACGGCTTTCGGCTGGCGACGGAAACGCGCGATCTTGCGGTCTCGGGCCACGACACCGGATTCGGCGGCAGCCAGGAGCCGCTATCGGCGATGATCGCCAAGCTGGTGGTGCGCACGCCGCGGCCGTTGATCGTCTGTCCCGATGAACTGCCGGCGGGGGATGCGGTGCTGATCGCCTATGACGGCAGTCTACCGGCGATGCGCGCGCTGCAGGTGTTCGCGCTGTTGGGCCTCGGCGACGGCAAACAGATCTGCGTGCTGGCGATCGACCGCGAGGAGGCAGCGGCCATTCGCAAAGCCAATGCGGCAGCGAAATTTCTGCGGATTCACGGACATGCGGCCGAAGCTATCCCGACCTCGTCGAGCGACGATCCTGCCGACCTGATCCGCACCGCTGTCGCTGAGCGCAACATTGGCACGGTGGTGATGGGCGCCTACGGCAATCGCGGCTTCCGCGAAGCGCTGTTCGGCTCGACCACGGACGCGCTGGTCGACACCCCGCCCTGCGCGCTGTTTCTGTATCACTGATGCGACAGATAGCGCCGACGCGAGACCACGACGACTCCGGTCGCCGGCGTCAGCTCCAGCTCACCAGCGGCGGCATCGAGCTCATGATGGTCTCGGTATTGCCGCCGGTCCGCAGACCGAACATCGTGCCGCGATCGTACAGCAGGTTGAATTCGACATAGAGCCCGCGGCAGGCGAGCTGCTGCGCCCGCTCCTCGTCAGTCCACGGCTCGACCATTCGCTTACGCACGATGCGAGGATAAACGTCGAGCAACGCCGAGCCGACATCGCGGGTGAAGGCGAAGTCGCGATCGAAATTGCCGCTGTTGAGATAGTCGAAAAAGATTCCGCCGACGCCGCGCGCCACGCCGCGATGCGGCAGGAAGAAGTAGGTGTCGGCCCAGGGCTTGAATTTTTCGTAGTAGGCCGGATCGTGGGCGTCGCAGGCGCGCTTCATCGCGGTGTGGAACGTCACCGCGTCTTCGGCCTCCTGGCTGCGCTGCTCCGGCAGCATCGGCGTGAGATCGGCACCGCCGCCGAACCACCCCTGCGAGGTCGACAGGAATCGCGTGTTCATGTGCACGGTCGGCACCCGCGGGCTGCGCGGATGCATGATCAGGCTGATGCTGGTGGAGACATAGTCGAGGCTGCCGTCGCCAGGCACGTTCTTGGCCATCTCCGGCGAGAGCTTGCCGTTCGCCGACGAGGTGTGGATGCCGATCTTCTCGAACAGCCGCCCGTTCGACAGAAAGCCGCCGACGCCGCCGCCTGAGCCGGTCTTCCGCTGCCAGGGTTTGTAAGTGAAAGTCGCCGGCTCGCCGGGAAACAGCTCGGCCGGCGCTTCGCGCTCCAGCGTCTCGATCTCGGCGCAGATCCGGTCGCGCAGCCCTTCGAACCAGGCGCGCGCCTGGGCGCGGCGGGCCTCGACGGGATTGTCGGTGGAAGCAGCGGGAGTGCGGTCGAGGTCGGTGTCGATGGTCATGGCCGTGATCCGTTGCACAAGGTCAGCATCGGTATCACGCCAGTGTGGCGGCTTCGAGAGTTTTTGCAAATCAGTAGCGTTTGAGCGGATCCACTTCTGGCTTACGGCCCAACATCTCGCGCGCCGTCATGGACGGGCTTGTGCCGGCCATCCATGCCTTTCTTGCGGCTTTCGCTGCAAGACGCGGGTGCCCGGCACAAGGCCGGGCACGACGGGTTGAAGCGAAAGTGCTTGATCTATTGCCCGCATGTCCAGTCGGGCGCTCAGGATGAGGTCACGCTACGCGGCAGCGGAGGTCTCAGCGCGTTGCAAGGCTTTCAACACAGCAAGCCTCACGGTGAAGAGGCGCGCAGCGCCGTCTCGAACCATGCGCCACAAACATCGGCGCAATCGCCATTCATGGAAATGCCCGGGACAAGCCCGGGCATGATGGGGTGGTGCCGGCAATTGAGCTAACTACACCCGGCTGCGCTGCAGCATCTGATCGCGGCGTTCCAGGCGGGTGAACAGGTCGACCAGCCAGGCGACCTTCTGCTCGAGCGGCTTGACCTTCTGGCGCGCCGGCAGTTCGCGCACCGGATGCGCGATCACCGCGTCGACCAGAAACTTGGTCTCTTCCATGTCGCCGAACTTGGCCGGCAGATACTTCGCCGGGGCCCATTCGGTTTCCTGGAACGCCAGCAGGCGGGCCAGGACCGCGAGCTTGCGGCCGGTCGAAACCACCGCGCGGCTCGACACCGAGTCGAGGCCGGAACGCTCGACCTCACGGCCGATCTCAGCATACAGCGCGCGCGCCGCAAAGATGCCTGGACGGCAGGAGCGCGGCAGGTTGGCGATGCCGAGCGTAGCGCGATCGTACAGCGCATCCGCGGTGTCGATCAGCCGCTTGACGATGCTGGCGATCTCCGGCGTGAACTTCGGATCGGCGAGCCAAGTCTCCGGATCGAGGCCGGCCTCGCGCATCCACGACAGCGGCATGTAGATGCGGCCGTTGCGCGCATCCTCGCCGATATCACGGGCGATGTTGGTGAGCTGCATCGCGCAGCCGAGATCGCAGGCACGCGCCACGATGTCGGGTTTGCGCTGGCCCATCACCAGCGTCATCATCACGCCGACGGTGCCGGCGACGCGAGCGCAATACGAATACAGGTCCGACAGCGTGTCGAAGCGGCGGCCCTGCGCGTCCCACTCCAGGCCCTCGATCAACGCCTCGGGAATCGCCGGCGGAATCGAAAACCGCGCCACCACATCAGCGAAGGCGCGGTCGGACGGATAGGCGCGCGGCACGCCGCGGCAGGCACGGTCGAGCCGGTCTTTGAGCACTTCGACAGCAGCAGCGCGATCGAGGCCAAGGTCGACGGCATCGTCGGCGACGCGGCAGAACGCGTACAGCGCGATCGCCGGATCGCTGATCCGCCGCGGTAGCACCTTGGAGGCCGCGTGGAAGGTGTGCGAGCCTTCCTTGATCATCTCGCGGCAGGCCAGCATGTCGGATTGGGCCAACATATCGGATTGCAGACTCATGATGTCACCAGACTGTCGGCCTCGGGGACCAGCGCATCGACCACCCGCGCCGAGGACAGAACCCCGGGCAGGCCAGCGCCGGGATGCGTTCCGGCGCCGACGAGATAAAGCCGTTTGACGTCTTCGCTCTGATTGTGCGGCCTGAACCAGGCGCTCTGCCACAGCACAGGCTCCAGACCGAACGCGGCGCCGCGGAACGACGACAGGCGGTCCTGGAAATCGAGCGGCGTCGTGATCTTGGAGGTCGCGATCTGGTTCTCCAGATCGGGCAGAACGGTTGCGCCGAGCATCTTGGCGATCGAAGCGCGATAGGTTTCCGCCTTGGTGTGCCAATCGGTATCGCCGAGCAGGTTCGGCACCGGCGACAGCACGTAGAACGTATCGCAGCCGGGAGGCGCGAGCGACGGATCGGTCGCAGTCGGGCGATGCAGATACAGGCTGAAATCGTCGGCGACCACCTTGCGGCTGAAGATGTCGCTGATCAGCTCCTTGTAGCGCGGCCCGAGCAGAATGGTGTGATGCTTGACGTCTTCGTAGCGGCGCTTCGTGCCGAAGTACCAGACGAACAGGCTCATCGAGTAGCGCGACTTCTCGATCTTGGCGTCGGTCCAGCGCCGGCGCGTCTCCGGCGGCAGCAGATAGCGATAGGTCGAAGCCGAATCGGCGTTCGACACCACGATATCGGCCTTGATCACTTCGCCGTCGGCAAGCTTGACGCCGCAGGCGGTGCCGTTCTGCACGACGATCTGGCGGACATCCTGATTGTAGCGGATCTCGTTGCCCTGGCCTTCGATCAGCTTGACCAGACCGGCCACAAGCGCGCCGGTGCCGCCCATCGCCGAATGCACGCCCCACTGCTTTTCGAGATAGGTGATCAGGCAATACACCGAGCTCGACATGAACGGGTTGCCGCCGATCAGCAGCGGATGGAAGCTGAACACCTGCCGCAGCTTCGGATCCTTGAAGTGCTTGGCAACCAGGCCGTAAACGCTGCGATAGCTCTCCAGCTTGATCATCGCCGGCGCGATCTTCAGCATGTCGGTGAAGTGGCTGAACGGCTGATCGCCGAGCTGCTCGAAGCCGACTTTGAAGATCTCATGCGAGGCCGCCATGAAGCGGTCGTAGGCCGGAACGTCGTCCGGGCAGAACTTCGCGATCTGATCGAGCACCGCGTCGCGGTCGTCGGAGTAATCGAAGTGCGTGCCGTCGTCGAAGCGGATGCGATAGAACGGCGACATCGGCTTCAAGGTGATGTCGTCCGACATCCGCTTGCCGCACAGCTTCCACAGCTCTTCGAACAGATACGGCGCGGTGACGATGGTCGGCCCGGCGTCGAACGAGAAGCCGTCCTGCTTGTGGACGTAGGCGCGGCCGCCGGCCTTATCGAGCTTTTCGAGAACGGTTACTCGATACCCCTTAGCGCCAAGGCGCACCGCTGCGGCCAAGCCGCCGAAGCCGGAGCCGATCACCACCGCATGCGGGGCACGATCGCGAGGAAGACGGGGAGCAGGATTGGGGCCAGGATCGAGCATGGGTACCACTGTAACAAAAAATTGACAGAGGGCTAGCGGCAATCTGTAAGCAGATCCTGACAAGCCGTCTTTGATCTATTCGATATTCTCCAGTTTTTCCGCGTAGCGTTCGATCAGGGCGGCGATCAGCGCCGGACGCTCTTCATGGGCCAGATGGCCCAGCGCCGGAATCCGCTCGATCACAGCTTTCGGCAATATTTCCCGGACCTTAAACGCCACGGACGGCGGAATTGCACGGTCCCCTTCGGCCGCCACCAGCACCAGCAGCGGTTTCAGATTGGGCAAAGCTTTCAACAGCGGCTCGAGATCCCAGTTCGCCATCATCCGCAGCGCCGCGGCGACGTGATGCGGGCTGGAGACCAGCTTGCCGTAGAGCTTGATGCCGGCCGGATCGATGGTGGAGCCGGTGTTCCCGATCAGCCGTTCGACCGCGCCGCGGTGCCCGGCCTGCCAGGCGAACAAGCTCGGGACGAACGGATTCATCACCAGCATCTTGGCAAGCGGCGAGAAGAAGCTCGCCGCCGGGCCTCCATAAGGCAGGAACGCGCCGTTGAGGCTGAACAGGATTTTTGGATCGACCGCGCCGTCGAGGCACATCCGCGCGCCGATCGCCGCGCCCGCCGAATGGCCGACGACCAGTTCGGGCGAGACTTGAAGTGTGCGAAGCAGAGCGGCGAGATCGGCCGCCATGCCGGGCAGCGACATCCGATGACCGCGCGGCGACTGGGTGAAGCCGTGCCCCGGCAAATCGGGTGCGACCACGTGATAATGGCGCGCCAGCAGCGGCGCCAAGCCGCGCCAGGAATGCGAGGCCGCGCCGGTGCCGTGAATCAGCAGGATCGCCGGAGCGGCCGGCGATCCCATGCGTTGCACATGCCAGCGGAAGCCGCCGGCTTCGATGAAGCGGCTGGCCTCGCGATGAGGCCAATCCAGGCCGTCGCGACTCCAGACCAGATCGGACATCGCAGCAGCCTCAGGTCCCGGTCTTGCTCACCCGGCCAAGAAACTCGTCATAGGCCCGCATGAATTCGCCCGGGACCTCGAAATGCGGCATCGCCCCGGTCTGAAACACCGTGACGGTCCAGTTCGGCCGCCCCTCTACCGTGGTCTTCAGGGTGTAGTCGACGAAGTCGCCGCGCACGCCGTGGCTGAACCACACCGGCATCGGCAGATCCTGATAGATCCGCAGGATGTCCTGGCTGAACAGATAACCGGCCACGAAGTAATACGGCGCGTGCTGGGCGCCCGGCTGATGCGTCGTCAGATAGTCGTAGTCGAGCATGCCCTGATCGATGCTGGGCGAACCGAACGCCTTCTTCAAGAACCAGCCGATCACCGGCTTCATCGTCAGCAGCTTGAAGATGCTTTCGCTCCACACCGGATTTTCGAAGAACGAATGCAGCCACGGAATCGCCCGCGATCCCTGGGTCCAGCGCTGGTTCTTCTTGTCGAATCCGGTTGGCGCCACGAGCGCCAGGCTGCGGAACGCCTGCGGCGTTTCGCTCGCAGCCCGGGCGAGGAATTCGCTGCCGAGCGACAGCGCCAGCGCGTCGATCGGCTTGTCGCCATGCACCTTCTGAATCTCGCCGACTACGGAATGCACCGCATCCGTCATCATCCGAATGGTGTATTGACGCTTTGCGCGCGACGAATGACCAAAGCCCGGCAATTCGATCGCATAAACCGGTCGGCTCCGTGCGTAGTGCTCGTAGATCGGCCGAACCTCGTAGGCCGAGCCTGCGGCATTGACACTGTGAATCAGCAGCAGAGGCGGCTGCGACGTCGGCTCTGCCGGCGCTGCGGACCAATAGGTCAGCCGACCGCCGAAACTGTCGATGTCGTGACGTTCGCCCGGGACCGGCGGCGGCAGCGCCGGATTTCCGCTGAGCGTCTCGGACGATGCGGGGGTGGGTGCGGTTGCATTCATCTCGAAATTCCTATTCGCGGCATCTCCGCCGCAGGTCGGCGTGGTCAAGACGGTGCGCGCAGTGTATCAGACCGTCAAGAAGACTTGTCGTACAACAGTGGGTAGCTCTCTTGACACAGAATCTGGTGACCAAACCGTTCATGGAAGTGCTTTCCGGCAACCGGCAGGCCTCTCCTCCGATGTGGATGATGCGGCAGGCCGGACGTTACCTGCCGGAATACCGCGCAACGCGGGCGCAAGCCGGTAGTTTCCTCGATCTGTGCTTTAACGCGGAGCTCGCCGCTGAGGTGACGCTACAGCCGATCCGGCGATTCGGCTTCGACGCGGCGATCATCTTCTCAGACATTCTGGTGGTGCCTTACGCGCTCGGCCGCTCGGTGCGGTTCGAAGTCGGCGAAGGCCCGCGGCTCGACCCGCTGAATTCGCCGGATCTGGTCGGTACGCTGAACAACGCGATCGATCTGTCCAAGCTCGAGCCGGTGTTCGAAGCGCTGCGCATCGTTCGCCGTGAACTGAAGCCGGAGACCACGCTGATCGGCTTCTGCGGCTCGCCGTTCACGGTCGCGACCTACATGGTGGCCGGCCAGGGCACCTCGGATCAGCATCCGGCGCGGCTGATGGCGTATCAGCACCCCGGCGCGTTCGCCAAGATCATCGACGTGCTGGTCGAGAGCTCGATCCAGTATCTGCTCAAGCAGCTCGATGCCGGCGCCGACGTGCTGCAGATCTTCGACACCTGGGCCGGCATCCTGCCGCCGCGCGAATTCGAGAAGTGGTGCATCGAGCCGACCCGCCGGATCGTCGAGGGCATCCGCAAGGTCAAGCCGGGCACCAAGATCATCGGCTTCCCGCGCGGCGCCGGCGCGCTGCTGCCGGCGTTCGTCGAGCGTACCGGCGTCGACGCCGTCAGCATCGACTGGACCGCCGAACCCGCTTTCGTGCGCGAGAAGGTGCAGACCAAGGTCGCGGTGCAGGGCAATCTCGATCCGCTGTTGCTGATCGCCGGCGGCTCGGCGCTCGATGAAGCGGTCGACGACGTGTTGAAGAACTTCGCGTCGGGCCGTCACATCTTCAATCTCGGCCACGGCATCACCCCGGACGCCTCGATCGCTCACGTCGAGCAGATGATCAAGCGCGTCCGCGACTACAAGGCCTGAGGCGCCCTAGCCTCTCCCCATCTGATCTGATCGAAGAGCCGGTGCGGTCTGCACCGGCTCTTTTCTTTTCGATTGTAGTAGGTACCCATCACAACTTTCTCAGGCAATTCGGCCATCAGGTTGTGCGGACGCTTAGTTCCCGTTTTTGAACTGGTTGTGCCGGGTAGTCGGCATTCGCCGGAACCCAGATGTTAGCTCGCGGGCGCCGAGAAAGCCCTGAAACGCTTGGGTTCCAGGTTCCTGGACAAGCTTATCCGCAGCCACAAGATTTCGATAACCAAGGTTGGAATCATTGGCGCGTACTGAGCAATCCTGAAGATCTCCGGGAGGGTGAGTGCGTTACTAATCGACAGGTATTTTCCCGGGGGCCGAACCGCCGTGTCAGTCCAGCGATTTCTCAAGCAGCGCGCCGTCAACGTCACCGTTGGCGGCAACTACTCGCTGGCGAACTGGTACGATCAAAACGGCAAGCTGCGACAATTCGCCTGCCGCACCAGCCGCGTGTCGCCGTTCCGGATGATCGTCGACGTTCCGGTGATCGGCCGGGTCGGCGACCACATCTCGTCGTACTTCAGCGAGTTCGGCAAGCTGGACGGGCATATCAGCGACACCCTGCCCGGCGGCTTCCTGCTCGAATTGGCGGTGACCCGCGCGATGCGCGAGCGGCTGTCGAATCAGCTGAGCTGGCTCGAGAAGAAGATGCTCGATCCTGCTATCAAGGATGCGCGTGAGCAGGCGCGGGTGGTTCCGGTGTGCCCGCATTCGAGCCTGACGCTCGCCGATGGGTCCTCGCACACCTGCTTCGTGATCGACATGTCGATCTCCGG
>NZ_QTKI01000148.1:0-10649 GCF_010820945.1 Rhodopseudomonas sp. BR0C11 | reverse complement strand
GTACAGAACGCCGCCGCCGAGAGATAGCAGTGGAAAAGTGCGGACGCCGCCCGGCCGCGCGGATTTGCGCTGCTCGAAGAAATCTTCGAACGCGAAGCCGAGAAAGAAACTCAGCAGCAACAACAGCGCGAGGCTGTGAACGGACGGTGTTGCGATCATCGGCATCGGCGAAGCCGCATCTGCGCGGGAGGACGTCGGCGCGGCAGAGCACCGCGACGCCGGCGCGAGAGCCGAGCCGGTGCCGGAACTCTAGCAGGCGGGGCGATGCGGGAGAAGAAATCGGAAGGCCAGGGAGGACGGACGGAGAAGAGCCCCGCCCGGCGGGGGAACGGGACGGGGCTCTCCGATCCGGCCGCGTCGGTGGCGTCCGGACCCACGTTCAAGCGAATTGCGCGTCCACCTGAACGATCAAAGAGCAGCGGCCTGTCGAGGCTGCGCCGCTCGGTCTGCTGAGGCAATGCCCGCCCGCGCGCGATGTTCCGTGCAGGGATGTCGCAGTGGTCCGGATTTTTGGCGGTCAGGGAACCCTGAGCCACGCAGCGGCGTCATCAGCCGCCGGTATCGCTCCTTGCCTGTGTCCGCTACCAATCCGCCTGCGATTCGATCCGATCGCTTCCTTCCGCCGGAGACTGCCATGACAATCCCCACTGCCCACATTCCAGCCATCGTCGCGTTGATCGCCGGTATCCTGATTCTGGTGATGCCGCGGCTGCTGAACTTCATCGTCGCGATCTATCTGATCTGCGTCGGACTGATCGGTCTGGGCGCGTTGCGTTTCCTGCATCTTTAGTCGGCTCGGGTTCCGCCAGCTTGCTTGAGACCGCTAAAACGTGGTCTAAAGCGCCCGTTTTCTGTTCCTCTTTCGCGGACCGTTGAGAGCCATGGCCAAAGCCGCTTCGAAGAAGAAGACCGCCCCGAAATCCAAGTCTTCCGGGACTGCGCGTGGAAAGGGCGCTGCCGCGTCGAGTGCACGCAAGGCAGTGGCGAAGAGCCCGCCGAAGCCGGCCAAGAAGGCTGTTAGCAAGCCGGCCGCCAAGCCCGCTGCAAAGCCCGCCGCGAAGTCGAAAGCGGTGACCAAGCCCGCCACCAAGACGGTGACCAAGGCTGCGGCCAAGCCTGCAACCAAGCCGGCAGCTAAGCCAGCGACCAAGGCGGTGGCCAAGGCCGCTGCAAAGCCCGCCAAGAAGCCCGTCGCCAAGGCCGTTGCCGCGCCGAAGGCCGGCAAGTGGGTCTACACCTTCGGTGACGGCAAGGCCGAGGGCCGCGCCAATATGCGCGACCTGCTCGGCGGCAAGGGCGCCAACCTCGCCGAGATGGCCAATCTCGGCCTGCCGGTGCCTCCGGGCTTCACCATCCCGACCTCGGTCTGCACCTACTTCTACGCCAACGGCAAAGCCTATCCGAAGGAGCTGCAGTCGCAGGTCGAGCGCGCGCTCGAGCACGTCGGCAAGCTCACCAACAAGAAGTTCGGCGACGCCAAGAACCCGCTGCTGGTGTCGGTGCGCTCCGGCGCCCGCGCCTCGATGCCGGGCATGATGGACACCGTGCTCAACCTCGGCCTCAACGACGAGACGGTCGAAGCGCTGGCCGAGAAGTCGGGTGATCGCCGCTTCGCCTATGACAGCTATCGCCGCTTCATCACGATGTACTCGGACGTGGTGCTCGGCTTCGAGCACCATCACTTCGAGGAAATCCTCGACGCCTATAAGGACGCCAAGGGCTTCACGCTCGACACCGACCTCGATGCCGACGACTGGGTCGATCTGGTCGGCCAGTACAAGGAAGCCGTGGCGCGCGAGACCGGCGAGGACTTCCCGCAGGATCCGCATGCCCAGCTGTGGGGCGCGATCGGCGCGGTGTTCTCGTCGTGGATGAACGCACGCGCGGTGACCTACCGCCGCCTGCACGACATTCCGGAATCCTGGGGCACCGCCGTCAACGTCCAGGCGATGGTGTTCGGCAACATGGGTGAGACCTCGGCGACCGGCGTCGCCTTCACCCGTAACCCGTCGACCGGCGAAAGCCGGCTGTACGGCGAGTTCCTGATCAACGCGCAGGGTGAAGACGTCGTCGCCGGCATCCGCACCCCGCAGGACATCACCGAGCACGCCCGCATCGAATCCGGCTCCGACAAGCCGTCGATGGAAATGGCGATGCCGGAGGCGTTCAAGGAGCTGACCCGGATCTACACCCTGCTTGAGAAGCACTATCGCGACATGCAGGACATGGAGTTCACGATCGAGCAGGGCAAGCTCTGGATGCTGCAGACCCGCGGCGGCAAGCGCACCGCCAAGGCGGCGCTGCGGATCGCGGTCGAGCTCGCCAACGAAGGCCTGATCAATCGCAAGGACGCCGTGACCCGGATCGAGCCCGGTTCTCTCGACCAGCTGCTGCACCCGACCATCGACCCGAACGCCAAGCGTGACGTGATCGCCACCGGCCTGCCGGCCTCGCCCGGCGCCGCCTCCGGCGAGATCGTGTTCTCGTCGGATGAGGCCGCCAAGCTGCATGCCGACGGCCGCAAGGTCGTTCTGGTGCGCATCGAGACCAGCCCGGAAGACATTCACGGCATGCATGCCTCGGAAGGCATTCTCACCACCCGCGGCGGCATGACCTCGCACGCCGCCGTGGTGGCGCGCGGCATGGGCAAGCCCTGCGTCTCCGGCTGCGGCGCGATCCGCGTCGACTACGGCCGCGGCACGATGATGATCGGCAACCGCACCTTCAAGGCCGGCGACATCATCACCATCGACGGCGGCACCGGCCAGGTGCTGGCCGGCAAGATGCCGATGATCGAACCGGAACTGTCGGGCGACTTCAACACGCTGATGGGCTGGGCCGACGAAGTCCGCAAGCTCAAGGTCCGCGTCAACGCCGACACCCCGGCCGACGCCCGCACCGCGATCAAGTTCGGCGCCGAAGGTATCGGCCTGTGCCGCACCGAGCACATGTTCTTCGAAGAGACCCGCATCCGCACCGTTCGCGAGATGATCCTCGCCGAAGACGAGCAGTCGCGTCGCTCCGCGCTCGCCAAGCTGCTGCCGATGCAGCGCGCCGACTTCGTCGAGCTGTTCGAGATCATGAAGGGCCTGCCGGTGACGGTGCGCCTGCTCGATCCGCCGCTGCACGAGTTCCTGCCGCACACCCAGGCGGAGATCGAGGAAGTGGCGCGGGCGATGAACGCCGATCCGCGCCGGCTCGCCGATCGCGCCCGCGAGCTCGCCGAGTTCAATCCGATGCTCGGCTTCCGCGGCTGCCGTCTGGCGATCGCCTATCCGGAGATCGCCGAGATGCAGGCCCGCGCGATCTTCGAGGCCGCGGTCGAGGCCGAGAAGCGCACCGGCGAGCAGGTCGGTCTTGAAGTGATGGTGCCGCTGATCGCGACCCGCGCCGAGTTCGAGCTGGTCAAGGCCCGGATCGACGCCACCGCGCAGGCGGTGAACCGCGATACCGGCAGCAATCTGAAGTACCATGTCGGCACCATGATCGAGCTGCCGCGCGCCTGCCTGATGGCCGGCGACATCGCCGAGAGCGCCGAGTTCTTCTCGTTCGGCACCAACGACCTGACCCAGACGACGTTCGGCATCAGCCGCGACGACGCCGCCAGCTTCCTCGGCACCTATATCGAGAAGGGCATCTTCACGGTCGATCCGTTCGTGTCGGTGGACCGCGACGGCGTCGGCGAGCTGGTCCGCATCGGCGTCGAGCGCGGCCGCAAGACGCGCGCCAAGCTCAAGGTCGGCATCTGCGGCGAACACGGCGGCGATCCGGCGTCGGTGGCGTTCTGCCACGAGGTCGGCCTCGACTACGTGTCGTGCTCGCCGTATCGCGTGCCGATCGCGCGGCTCGCCGCCGCGCAGGCTGCGCTCGGCAAGGGCATCGCCAGCCAGGCGTAATCGCGCCTCGCAAAACTGATCAGATTTCGAATGGCCGGGCTTCGTCCCGGCCATTTGTATTTGCGCGCTGGTAACCAGCGGCGCGGCTGATGTGCAACGTCTTGTTAACGACGTCGCACAACGCATTCTTAACCACCGTTATGAAGCGCTGATTCACCACATTCGCAGCCGGTTCCACGAACTAACAGCTTGGCGTTGCGTGTTGCGCGGATGCATCGGCCATTAACGCACGGGCAACTTTAATCGGATAACAAAAGAAACGATCAACTTGTCCGAAACCCTCGGACTTGATCGCGAGTAAGCGTTGCGTGAGCGTATCGATGTCAGTCATGCGTAACCGGTCGAAGGGCGCGCGGATTGCGTCCTTCGGCCTCGGGGTCTGTGTCTTCGCGGCGCTGCCCAATGAAATCGGACACCAGGATATTGCGTCGCTGCTGGTTCGGCAGACGGGCGTCACCGAGCGCTGGCAGAAGCGGATGTTCGCGTCCTCGCTCGGCTCGGTGCAGGTCGCGACGTTCTCGTTCGGCCGGCCGCTCGGAACCTGGACGCCGCAGCTCGGCTCGTCGCGCCTGGTCAGCATCGAAGGCCGCAGCGGCGGCCTCGCCGCGACCCACAATCCGCTGCTGCAGGCGCCGTCCCGTTACCAGGCGTCCGACTACCCGAAGGTCGACCGCACCCTGAAGGGCGACCGCCTCGCGCTTGCCAAACCCGACCAGTCACCGACCCTCGAGGTCGCACCGACGCCGGACGACGCCGGAGCGCAGGCGCCGAATGTCGCTGGTGCCAAGACTGCCGACCAATTCCCGAGTTCCGATCAGAACGGCGCGGTCCACGCGGCCGAAGCCTCGCCGGCGCTCGATCCGGAGCTTGCCGAAGCGCTGAAGTCCGAGCCGCTGCCGCAATATGACGGCTCGCTGTCGCTCGATAAGGACCACGAGGCGGCCGCTGTCGCGCCGCGTCCGCGCGATCCGTTCTCGTTCAAGACCGCCAGCCTGTTCTTCGGCACCGGCTCGCTCGGCGGCATGGATGAGTCGCTCGAGCAATGGCAGCCGGGCGAAGAGCCGATCATCGTGTCGCCGAACGCAGCCGATCCCGACATGAAGTCGCCGCTGCCGCAAACCGCTGCGCTCGACCCATCCGCCTCGGGCGAGACCATCGCCGGCAAGGGCCAGGTCAACGCCGATCACCACGTCAAGACGCCGGCCGAACGGCTTGGCCTCGCCAATGACTCCAAGCTCCGCGCCAAGCACGAGAAGTGCCTGGCGGAAGCCGTGTATTTCGAATCGCGCGGTGAAAAGGTGCGCGGCCAGATCGCGGTGGCGCAGGTGGTGCTCAACCGCGCGTTCTCCGGCTTCTATCCGACCAACGTCTGCGGCGTGGTCTATCAGAATAAAAACCGCCGCTACGCCTGCCAGTTCACCTTCGCCTGCGACAACATCGCCGACGTGGTGCGCGAGCCGGAGATGTGGGATCGCGCCCGCAAGATCGCGCGCGCAATGCTCGACGGCAAGTTGTGGCTGCCCGAAGTCGGCAAGTCGACTCATTACCACGCCTACTGGGTGCGGCCGTCCTGGGTCCACGAGATGAAGAAGATGTACAAGTTCGGCGTGCACACCTTCTATCGTCCGCGCGCCTGGGGCGACGGCAGCGACGCCCCGAGCTGGGGCACCGCCGCCGAAACCGCCTCGATCGCCGCCCAACTCGCCGAAGCCGCCAAGAGCTCGGCGGAGATTCAGGCGAAGGGAAACTAAGCGCGTCGTAGAGAACAGGCTCGACCCGCGGTCGGTGGTATCGTCCACTTGCCCCAAGCAGTCATTCCGGGGCGCGCGCAGCGTGAGCCCGGAATCTCGCTGTTTGGAAGGCGGCGCATTGCCCCGCTTCAGATTCCGGGTTCGCTCGCTTTCGCGAGCGCCCCGGAACGACGTGGCGGAGTTATTACTTGTATGCCGACGCCATGCGCGGGCTTGATCCGCCCCGCGGGGCCCAAACCCCCTCGGCGCAGCGAAGGCCCGTTCTTCAAGGGATGGATTGCCGGGTCGAGCCCGGCAATGACGTTGGTAAAGCGAGAAGTCTTCGGCTGTTTGCCGAGCGCCGGCCTAAGCGTCGATATCCAGCGCGACGTCGAAGTTTGGGGCCGAGTGTGTCAGTGCGCCGGAGGAGGCGTAGTCGACGCCGGTGGCGGCGATGCTGCTGATCGACTCGCGGGTGACGCCGCCGGAGGCTTCGAGCACGACGCGGCCGGCGCTCATCGCCACGGCCTGCTTCAAGGTGTCGAGGTTCATGTTGTCGAGCAGCACGACGTCGGCGAGGCCGGTGTCGAGCACCTCGCGAAGCTGATCGAGGGTGTCGACCTCGATCTCGATCTTGACCAGATGGCCGATCTTGGCGCGCGCCGCTTCGAGCACCGGGCGAATACCGCCGGCCACCGCGATGTGGTTGTCCTTGATCAGGATGGCGTCGTCGAGGCCGAAGCGGTGGTTGAAGCCGCCGCCGCAGCGCACCGCGTATTTCTCCAGCGCACGCAGCCCCGGCGTGGTTTTGCGGGTGCAGCAGATCCGCATCTTGGTGCCGGCTGTGTGGCGGACGTAGTCTGCCGTCAGCGTCGCGATGCCGGAGAGCCGGCCGACGAAATTCAGCGCGGTGCGCTCGCCGGTCAGCACGGCCCGCGCGGGACCGGAGATCGTCAGCACCTGAATGCCGGCCGCCACCGTGTCGCCGTCGCGCACATGGGCGGTGATGGCGACTTCCGCCGAGAGCTGGCGGAAGGTCTCGATCGCCAGCGGCAGCCCGGCGATCACGCCGGCCTGGCGCGCCACCAGGATGGCGTGGGCTTGGGTCGCCTCTGGGATGGTCGCGACGGAGGTGATGTCGCCGGCGCGGCCGAGATCCTCATCGAGCGCGCGGCGCACCGCATCGGTGATCGCCAATGGCGACAGGAATGCATCGGGATGCAGCAGGGCAGACGGCAACATGAAAGGTGGTCCTGATCAGGCGAGGGATTGCGCAGCGAGACGTGGCGCGCGCGGGGCAGCGTCGCCGAGCGCGGCGGCGCGCTCGCGGGCCTGCGCCAGCGACGTGGTGGTGCGCTTGGCCTGCGCCGGGTTCTCGGTCGGATAGTCGGCGCGGTAGTGCGCGCCGCGGCTCTCGGTGCGTGCCAGCGCCGCGGTGGCGACCAGCAGCGCGGTCGTCGCCATATTGGCGAGCGTGGTCGACGAGGTCTCGGCTTCGAGCGCCGCGAAGGTTCGCACCGCTTCGGTCAACCCGTCACGATCGCGGATCACGCCGACCTTGCCGGCCATGGTCTGCCGCAGCAACTGCTCCTGCGCCGGATCGATCGGCGTGCTTTGCGTTTCGTGCACGTCGAGCCGCGACTTGGTGGCGGCGAGTTCGGTGCCGGCGATGTCTTCGGCAATCCGCGCTGCGTACACCACCGCTTCGAGCAGCGAGTTCGAAGCCAGCCGGTTGGCGCCATGCGCGCCGGTGCAGGACACTTCGCCAGCCGCCCACAGCCCGCGCAGCGAGCTGCGGCCGTGCATGTCCACCGCGATGCCGCCCATGTGGTAGTGCGCCGCCGGCGCGATCGGGATCGGCTGGGTCGCAGGATCGATACCGGCCGAGATGCAGCTCTCGTACACGGTCGGGAAATGCTCGGCGAAATGCGCACCGAGCGCCTTGGTGGCGTCGAGATAGGCGCCGCGGCCGGAGGCGACTTCGGCAAATACGCCGCGGGCGACGATGTCGCGCGGCGCCAGCTCGGCGAGCGGATGCGCGGCGAGCATGAAGCGCTCGCCCTGGCCGTTGATCAGGATCGCGCCTTCGCCGCGCAGCGCCTCGGTGGCGAGCGGCGCCGGATCTCGGCCGACCATGATGGCGGTCGGATGAAACTGCACGAATTCTGGGTCGGCAATACGCGCGCCGGCGCGAGCCGCGATCGCCAGCCCGACGCCGCGGGCCTCGATCGGATTGGTGGTCACAGCATAGAGATGGCCGATGCCGCCGGTGGCGAGCACCACGGCACGCGCGGCGATGTGCATCGGCGCGCCGGCGGCGTTGCCGACCTTGCGCAGCCGCAGTCCGGCGACCGCGTCGTCGTGCATCAGCAGCCCGTCGGCGAACCAGCCTTCGATCACCTTGATCGACGGCGTCTTGCGCACCGCGTCGGTGAGCGCGCTGATGATCGCCTGGCCTGCCATGTCGCCGCGAACGTGGACGATGCGCCGGGCTGAATGCGCCGCCTCGCGCGCGACCGCCAGCCGGCCTTCGAGGTCGCGGTCGAACGGAACGCCGTAGCTGAGGAGATCGTGGATGCGTGCGGCGGCTTCGCCGGCAAGGCGATGCGCCACCGCCTCGTCGACCAGTCCGGCGCCGACCGCGATGGTGTCGGCCGCATGCGATTCGGCGCTGTCGCCTTCGCCAACCGCGGCGGCGATGCCGCCCTGCGCCCAGGCGGTGGAGGCGCCTTCGCCGAGCGGCGCGGCGCTGATCACAGTCACCGGACGCGGCGCCAGCTTCAGCGCGCAGAACAGGCCGGCGAGACCGCCGCCGACGATAACGACGTCACCATGGACGCCAAGATGTGCGAACTCGGGCGTGGTGCTCATGCGGCGATCCAACTCTCACGCGATTGTCCGCGAACGCCTTCGATGCACAGCGATGGCGGCACGGACGCCGCCATTCGTCGCAAGCCCTGAGGCTCAGTTGTTCAGGTTGATCATCCGTTCCACCGAGCGCCGGGCCGGCGCGATGATGGCGGGATCGACCGTCACTTCCTCACGCAGGTACACCAGGCTGTCGAGGATCTTCGCCAGCGTGATCCGCTTCATGTGCGGGCACAGATTGCACGGCCGCACCATTTCGACGTCGCGCAGCTCGGCCTGGACGTTGTCGGCCATCGAGCACTCGGTGATCATCACCACGCGCTTCGGATGCTGGGTCTTGACCCAGTTGATCATGTGCGCGGTCGAGCCGGTGAAGTCGGCTTCGGCCAGTACATCCGGCGGACACTCCGGATGCGCGATGATCTTCACGTTCGGATCGGCCTCGCGATAGACGCGCAGCTCGTCGCCGGTGAAGCGCTCGTGCACCTCGCAGGCGCCCTTCCAGGCGATGATCTTCACCTTGGTCTGGGAGGCGACGTACTTCGCCAGATACTGATCCGGCACCATGATGACGCGGTCGACGCCGAGGCTTTCGACCACCTGCACGGCGTTCGACGAGGTGCAGCAGATATCGACCTCGGCCTTCACGTCGGCCGAGGTGTTGACATAAGCGACCACCGGCACGCCAGGGAATTTCTCGCGCAGCAGACGAACGTCGGCGCTGGTGATGGAAGAGGCGAGCGAGCAGCCGGCGCGGGAATCCGGGATCAGCACGCGCTTCTCCGGATTCAGGATCTTCGATGTCTCAGCCATGAAGTGCACGCCACACTGCACGATGGTCGAAGCCTTCACCTTGGTGGCTTCGATCGCGAGCTGCAGCGAGTCGCCGACGATGTCGGCGACGCAGTGGAAGATTTCCGGCGTCTGGTAGTTGTGCGCCAGGATCACGGCATCGCGCTCGCGCTTCAGCTCGTTGATCGCTTTGACGTACGGCGCCATGAACGGCCACTCGACCGGCGGAATGACGGTCTGCACCTTCTCGTACAGGTGCGCCGTGGCGGCCTCGACCTCCGGCGTCCATTCCAAGGACGGCATCGGCAGCGCGCGGGCGCGTTCGGTGGCACTCAGCGGCGCGCGCGGAAGCGATCCTTGGCGCGCATGCGGCGGCAGGCCGAAATTCTCCGGACCGTAGAGTTCAGCAAGCGGCATCGACGCCTCCTTGTACCGCGCTCCAATATATACTCAGTTTGAGCATATGCTGGGTTTGAGAAATCCGGCCACGATGGGCCGGCAACTTTCCAACCGCTGCGATGAACCGCTTCCCTAAAGCCTTCGCGTCCCCGCGCCCCGCTTCCAGGAACCTATGAGGAAACACTTATCCTCATTCAGAGCATAACTAATATAACACGTGGCTCCAGGTTCCGCCAGAGGCCGAAAGGGCTAAATCGTCACACCAGAGTCACGCATTTGCATCGCTGCAGCGCAGCGATCTTTACAGCGAGCCTGCGCTTTCTCTAACTCACG
Source organism: Rhodopseudomonas sp. BR0C11 (assembly GCF_010820945.1). NCBI lineage: Bacteria > Pseudomonadati > Pseudomonadota > Alphaproteobacteria > Hyphomicrobiales > Nitrobacteraceae > Rhodopseudomonas > Rhodopseudomonas sp. BR0C11. The sequence continues at coordinate 631 of NZ_QTKI01000148.1, read as the reverse complement.
TCGGCATCGGCAAGCACAATTCAAGGGGGAGCGACAATGGCGACGTTCAAGGCGATCCGGATCGACAAGGCCGAGAAGGGCACCGTTGCGGCGCTGACCCAGTTCGACGAGGCCGAGCTGATGGACGGCGACGTCACGGTCGCGGTCGAGTGGTCGACCCTCAACTACAAGGATGGTCTCGCGCTCACCGGCAAGGCGCCTGTGGTGCGCCGTTTTCCGATGATCGCCGGGATCGATTTCGCCGGCACCGTGCTGGAGTCGTCCCATCCGGACTGGAAGGCCGGCGACAAGGTGGTGTGCAACGGCTGGGGCATGGGTGAAACTCACCTTGGCGCCTATGCGGAGAAGGCCCGCGTCAAAGGCGACTGGTTGGTGCGGTTGCCGCAGTCGCTGAGCGCGCGCGACGCGATGGCGATCGGCACCGCCGGCTACACCGCGATGCTCAGCGTGCTGGCGCTGGAGAAGCACGGGCTGTCCCCGCAGGATGGACCTGTGGTGGTCACCGGTGCGGCCGGAGGCGTCGGCTCGGTGGCGATCGCGCTGTTGTCGAAGCTCGGCTATCACGTCATCGCTTCGACCGGCCGGACGTCCGACGAGGCCTACTTTCGCCGGCCAGGGGCCGCCGCGATCC
>NZ_QTKI01000147.1:0-10675 GCF_010820945.1 Rhodopseudomonas sp. BR0C11 | reverse complement strand
CCGCGGTCTGCCGCGGCCGACGCGAGGTCGCTGCATCGGTCCGAACGCAAAAAGGCCGGCGCGAGGCCGGCCTTCCGCAAGCGCGACTGAAATCAGCCGACGCGAACTCAGTAGCGCGCCACGATCGGGCCGCCCCAGCGATAGTTGATGCGGGCGGTGACGACGTCGACGTCCTGCTTGATGTGGGAGACGTTGGTCACGTTGGCGGCGACCGGCGAGAAGGTGAGGTCGCGGCCGCCCATGAACAGGTGGTCGTATTCGACGGCGAACGACCAGTTCGGGGTAAAGCCGTATTCGAGGCCGGTGCCGACGGTCGCACCCCAGCGGGTCTCGCTGGCGTCGTCGTTGAAAGCGCCGGTCGCGGTGATGAACCGGGTGTACTTGTCGCTGGTGACCGCAGCACCGCCCTTCACGTAGAGCAAAGCGTTGCTCCAAGCGTAGCCGACGCGAGCGGTGAACAGGCCGAACGCGTCGACCTTGGTCTGATTGGTGCTCGCACCGCCCCCGAGCAGGTTGACGTTGGAGCCCTTGAAGTCGGCCCAGTTGCCCTGTGCTTCGACGCCGAACACCCAGGTGCTGATCTGCCAATTGTAGCCGACCTGACCGCCGGCCGTGCCGCCCGAGGCGTCGTGGCAACCCTCGCCGAGCGCCACTGCCGGAGTCGCGGTGGTGCCGAGATAATCCCAGCAATTGCGGCTGGTGCCCCAGCCGCCGTTGGCGCCGACGTAGAAGCCGGACCAGTCGTAAGCCGCGGCAATGATCGGCGGTGCCTTGGTGTAAGGACGAGCCGCGAGATCGGCAGCCATCGCCGGCGCAGCGCCTAGCGCGATCAAACCGATAGTCCCCAACAGAAATTTCTTCATCGCAATCCCCCGGTTCGTCTGTGCTTTCACCGGCTCTCGGTCCGCGGTGTCCCCGCCGCGGAGCGAGAAGCGCGAGCGCCCCTCGAAATTCCACGTGACCACCATACACGCTATGCGAGCAACGCGCCGTCGCGGAAATGCAACAGTCGCGAGCGAAATGTGATTCCTAAAACCATGGATAGTTCGCCTAAGAGAGGTGCGAGTAATTGCGGGTCACCGCTGAGACACGGCCGCCCGGCAGCCACGGCAGGCCGGGTGACATGCGGACGCTCCAGCGCGATTGAAGTTTGCACTCCACTTTGGAACAAAAATAGAACAAGCTGGCCGAGATCGTTCCGGTGGATAAATCCCGTCCGACGGGCGTTTTCGCTGGTGGACGTATGGGCGTAGCGGCGACGACAGCGTAATCGCTTGAGACTGGGACGGCTCGCGCCAGCTTGGGCGCGACCGCAGCGGCGGAGCAGGACGGCGGGCGGTCGCCGGCCGGTTGCGGAGCCGCGCAGTCAGTATGGTTTTGAGAGGAGACGTCGATGGCGGGTAGCGTGAACAAGGTGATCCTGGTCGGGAATCTCGGTGCCGATCCGGAGATCAAGCGGACCCAGGACGGGCGTCCGATTGCCAACCTGCGGATTGCCACTTCCGAGTCCTGGCGCGATCGCGCCACTGGCGAGCGCAAGGAAAAGACCGAGTGGCACCGCGTCGTGATTTTCAACGAAGGGCTGTGTAAAGTCGCCGAGCAGTACCTGAGAAAAGGCGCGAAGGTTTACATCGAAGGCCAGCTGCAAACACGCAAATGGACCGACCAGAGCGGCGCTGAGCGCTACAGCACCGAGGTTGTGCTGCAGAACTTCAACTCGAACCTGACCATGCTCGACGGCCGCAGCGGCGGCGGTGGCGGCGGCTATGGCGACGACAATTCCGGCGGCGATTTCGGCTCCAGCGGCCCGTCGGGTGGTGGCGGCGGACGCCGGCCGATGCCGGTCAGCAGCGGCGGCGGCCGCAGCGACATGGACGACGACATTCCGTTCTAGAGTCCAGGACGAATAGAATGTAAATTATACGAACTTTATCTCGTTTTATGAACGGGGTACGAAGTTGCGCATCGGTTCGTAGCCCGTTCGTCCGAGGCACCAAAAATCCGGGAAACGTCGACAGTAAATTCGATCCCGCTTGCCTAATTAAACCAATGGGTTGCTGCTCAAATTGGCTTCATGGCACGACAACACGCTATGGGGGACTTCGTTGGGTTTTAAGGGCGTACTCGATATGACCGATGTCGTTAGCCCTTCATCAACTCGTTACCGTTGGATGGCGGCCATCAGCCGTCCTGAACAGAACACTGCGAAGCCTTCTCCAGCAACGAATCGTTCCGGTCTAGCCGTGGGCGTGCCCTCAAGGCGGGTCCCGTTGGAACTGAGGCGCTAAATCGCCGCTTCCACGAGATCATTGCTCTCGGCCGACAACGCCATCCTTTGCGGCACATCGCTGAGGGTGAGCCAGTCATGTTTCTCCGAAATGACTACCGTCGCGACTTGCGCAATGGCAGCCTCGGCAAGGTGGCGGAAATCAGAGGAGAAGTCGTCGTTGCGGACTTTGACGGTGTTCGGCATGAACTTTCAGGAGCTGCTCTGGACGATCTGACGTTGGCCTACGCAATTACGGTCCACAAGGCTCAGGGGTCCAGCTTTCGACGGGTAATCTTCCCATTCACGAATAGCCGGCTCCTCGATCGGTCGCTGATCTACACCGCCGTTACCAGGGCGGTCGATCTTACGGTCCTTGTCGGTGACTCGTCGGTGCTGCGGGCTGCTCTGGAGCGAGGTAGCCACGCTGGTAGTCGGGAGACATATCTCTACCAATTGATTGATGCGTCGAGGTGCAAACCGTCGCTAGCGATGAATCGTTGATCTTTCGTTCGGAAGCGACATCGGAATGTTGGGGTGAGGCTAAGAACGAGGGAAGCAATTATACGTCCCATCAAGCGCGATCGGTCATCGGATACATCGGTCCCGCTGATGTTCCAACTAAAGTATCAACTGATTTCTTGCTAATCATATTAGTCAAGAGAATGAAATGACATTAGCTTTGCGTGGATAAGCTGCTTCGAATTTAGTATCGGCGGCAAGGTTCAGGGAAAATTCACTAGCAGGTGGAACTTCTTTGTGAAGCGAGACCGCAAGTGAAACACGGCCAATAGGGTATGCCCACAATTGCTAGAGATTCAGGGGCGCGGCAGTGAATAGAAGTCATATTGAGAAACAAATCACCTTGACGATCGATGATGGCCACCTTGACATATCTATGCATGGTTGGCCTGCTTTGGAAAATCCAGAGGATGTACTGACACTATTTACAAATATGAAGGCTGCGTTTTCTCAAGCGAGAAAATTGCGGATTTCTCATATGCCATCCCACTATCAACAGATTGGCATCCGGCATATTGCTTCCATGTCACCGCAACAGTTGGCTTGCATTAAGCACTTCTTTTGGAGCGATCGACTAGGTTCATTTCAGGACATGGAGAAGGACTGGCAGGGACTTTTCACCTTGGGCGCGGACCGCATGTTGAGAATGCTCAACTGCGATGGACGCGCTCAGTTGTTTGCACGCAATAATTGTTCTGAAAAATTTGTTCCCGAATTCCCCACGGTTGCAGATAAGATTCGAATGGATCTCGATCCCCTTTGGTTTGACCACCTCGATTATGTCAACAAGTGGAAGGATTCGGACAAGTTCGAAGGAGTTATAGCAAGGTGGTCTGTTGACCATTTTGCAGAAGAGGGGCGGTGAGTATTCGTTGCTAGCTGCTGCTACGCAATTGGGAGAGTTAAATGGAAGATTTACGTTCTCTAGAGCGTCAGGTTGCTGATTGTGAGCGCGAGTTGCGACGTTGCGAAGGTGAACTGGACCACGCTAGTCGTGCGTTGATGAGCAATCGAGACTCGGACAGGTCGAGCAGGCTTGATGATGAAGTTCGCCGTTGGAAGTATAACACCGCTGATGCCAAGCAAAAACTGCAAGCGGCAGAACGCGACTTGGAGCGTGCTCGACGATAGGTCGCTGATGTTTTGTTGAACGCTAACAGTCTTGAATGTCATCAAACATGGGATGGACTAAGAGAAAAAGAAGTGCGAACCATGCAACGGAAATGGCGTTTTGCCCAACGGCAACATCTGCCTCAAGTGTGGGAGGAACGGTTTCTATATCTTCTGCTGTGACGCCGCTTCACTAATCTGACAGGATAGCTAGTTTGCCGGCCTAATTGCAGCAGGTTCGTTTTCTCGCGAGATCGCTTAAGAAAATCGGTTCCGTATTTCAAATACGGAGCTGTTCTATTTTCCGCAAAGTACTTGCTGGCCATCAAGGATGCAGAGCGTTTTCAATGTTGCGCATTAGGGACGGGTTGTTGCCCGGCATGTTAGCTGCAGACTCAATCGTCTCGTGCGCCAGTCTTAGATCGGTGAATGGACGCGGTTCAACCGGCAATGCCGATTTCACGTCATGCGCAACAATTACCTTAAGGTGTGTCATGCCTTGCCGAGCGGCATAGAATGCACGAGTATGGCCCTCAATCATTACTAGCCCCCGGGAAGTTGTCTCGACCACCGGTGGGGTTATGACGCTGGTCGAATCACCCGGCAGGCGGTAACGACACGGGGTAAACAATTCAAGATGGGAGACTGCTAGTTCGTCTATCAGGTCTGCAACCTGAAGGAGCTTAAACTCTTTTACTCGTGCTTGGCTCACGCGAAGCGCTTCGGTAAGCGGCAGATCGAGGATTTCGAATCTTGCTCTGTCATAGTGACGGACTCTCGCAAGGGCCTGAAAAAGTTCAGTGGGGGGCATAGGCTCGATCGAGATTTGTCCCGGCCCGGTTTTCAAACGTGTCTGCCCAAAACAGACGAATCAACGTCGTGACATCGGCGTCCGACACGACCAAATCGACATCTCTCGGTAGAAGCGTTCCGTACATGTGGGCCGAGAGAGTGTCCCGCAACCACCCCCCCCCGAAAACGCAATATCGCTTCTCAGCGTCCTCCAGTTTCCTCAAAGTAGTCGAAAGTCGACTGCTGGCTTTTAGGACGACGCCGAATGCTTCGTCAGCAATAGCGACCTGTTCGGAACCAGTGATCATTCTTGGGGGGCGCTGCGTGCCTGCGACCTTGTTCAGATCGATTCTCTCGATGTTTGGTCCCCAAACCAATGCCCGCTCCTTACAATGCCTCTCATTGAGGTTCACGAACGCGAAGACTCGTCGCGCACAAAGCGTAGTTAGTCTTATAGCCTCAATTCGTCTGTAGGTGGAACATGAAAGGCGGACAGGGATGCGTCAGCGGAACCGAGCCAACTGCGCTTTCATCGATGCATCAAGCGTTGTGAGGAAGCGCGACCTGCATTTGACACAGCCGATCAACCTTTCAAACAGTCGTGCAGATGAATCAAGCACTAACACACACGGTTTACGATCTGTCCTGCACTCTTCCGTTCTAAGTCCACCGTTCTCAGCCATTCCGTTCCGGCCGCGCCCGGCGGGGATGGGACACAAGCCGACGGCCGCCGCGCCCCGATCGCGGCGGCCGTCGTCGTTTGTGGGCTGAGAGAGACCGGCTCAGTCTATCAGCAGCGCCCAGCCGAGCTGGAATTGGCTGAGAGCGAACAGCGTGCCGAACAGCCGCTGGTTATAGCGGGCGAGCCAGCGCGGCAGGCAGATATCGAAATTGTCGGCGCGGTCGTCGGTGTAGCGCGCCGCCAGCGTCGTCAGCGGACAGCGCATCCGGTTCAGCACCAGCACCAAAACTTCGCCCCACACGAAGACGCTGAGCCACAGCGCGGCCACGAGCTGTCCGAGCCAGACCGTCACAGGGATCACCAGGATCGAGGACGCAAAGAACGCCCAGATCGCGGTGTGCAGCAGCCGCACGGCGGCGAGGGCGCGGGCATCGCCTCGTCCGCGTGCGACCGGTGGCGTCATGGCGAGGCTTCGTCGTCGGGCAGGCGGCTCGCCAGGATCTTGTCGATCCGGCGGTGATCGAGGTCGAGGATTTCGAACCGCCACCCTTGGAAGTCGAACTTGTCGCCGACGCCCGGCAGCGCGCCGAGATGCGACAGCACGAGACCGGCGACGGTGTGATAATCGCGCGGCGTCGGCACCAAAATGCCGAGCAGATCGCCGAATTCGTCGACCGGCATCCAGCCGGCGATCAGATACGAACCGTCGTCGCGGCGCACCGCCGCCGGCTCCGGCGGACCGTCTTCGGAGCTGAACGCGCCGACGATCGATTCCAGGATATCCGCGGTGCTGACCACGCCCTCGAAGCCGCCGAATTCATCGTACACCAGCCCCATATGCACCGAGGCGTTGCGCAGCATCAGCAGGGCGTCGCGGGCGTCGGCCGAGGCCGGGATCACCGGCGCGTCGCGGACCAGCGTGCGGAAATCCGGCGTGTCGCCGCGCAGATAGATCTCCAGCACATCCTTGGCCTGGATGATGCCGATCGGGTCGTCGCGATCGCCGTCGGTCGCAGGCAGCCGCGAATGCGGGCTCTCGACAAAGGCGGCGCGGATAACTTCCGGTGGATCGGAAACGTCGATCATGTCGACCTCCGGCCGCGGCGTCATTACCGCGCCGACCGGGCGGTCGCCGAGCCGCATCACGCCGGCGATCATCTGCCGTTCGCCCGGCTCGAGCACGCCGGCGGTCTCAGCCTCCAGCACCAGGCTATGGATCTCCTCTTCGGAGATCTTGTCCTCGGGCTCACCGCTCTGGCCGAGCAGCGCCAGCATGGCCTTGCCGGAGACGTCGAGCACCACCACCACCGGCAGCGAAATCTTGGCGAGCAGCGCCATGGCCGGCGCGACCTTCACCGCAACGGCTTCGGGGTCGCGCAGCGCAAGCTGCTTCGGCACCAGCTCGCCGACGATCAGCGTCGCGTAGGTGATCAGCGTCACCACCAGGCCGACGCCGATGATATCGGCGAACGGCACGCCGGTCGCCGCCAGCCAGTCGCTCAGGCGCTGGCCCAGCGTCGCGCCGGAGAACGCCCCGGACGCCACGCCGACCAAGGTGATGCCGATCTGGACGGTCGAGAGAAACCGGCCCGGATCTTCGCTCAGCTTGAGCGCCTGCCGGGCTCCGCGAACGCCGCGCTGCGCCAGGATCGAGAGCCGCGCCGGGCGAGAGGAAACGATCGCCAGTTCGGACATCGACAGCAGACCGTTGACGACGATCAGGACGACAACGATTGCCAATTCCACCGAGAGCATGATGCTCGCGCGACCCCCTGCGTTGTTTTCGTGCAAGCATAGATAGGAAGTCGCGGCCGGAATCGGAACCGGGCGGCGTTATTTCGTCGCTTCGGTCGCCTTGGCCTCGTTCCACAGCGCGTCCATCCCGGCGAGCGTCGCGTCATCGGGCGAGCGGCCCTGGGCCGCCAGCGCCTGCTCGATATAGGCGAAACGGCGCTCGAATTTGGCGTTGGCGCCGCGCAGCGCGATTTCCGGATCAGCATTGGCGTGGCGGGCGAGGTTGACCAGCGCGAACAACAGATCGCCGGTCTCTTCGGTAATGTGCGCCTGATCGCCGCGGTCCAGCGCCGCCTCGATCTCGTCGGTCTCCTCGCGGATCTTCGCCAGCACCGCGCGCGGATCGTTCCAGTCGAAGCCGACCTTGGCGGCCTTGCGCTGCAGATCCATCGCCCGCGACAGCGCCGGCTGGCCGGATTTGACGCCGGCCAACACTGAGCTCGACGGCTGCTCAGTGAGGCCGCGGCGGGCGGCGCGCTCGGCCTTTTCCTCCGCCTTGATCCGGTCCCAGACACCCTCGACATGCGACGGCGTCAAATTGCCCTCGGCATCGGCAAACACGTGCGGATGGCGGCGGATCATCTTGCGGGTGATGGCCTCGACCACGTCGCCGAACGCAAAGGCGCCGCGCTCTTCGGCGATCCGTGCGTGGAACACCACCTGCAACAGCAGATCACCGAGTTCCTCGCGGAGATCGTCGAGATCGTGGCGGGCGATCGCTTCGGCGACCTCGAACGCTTCCTCGATAGTGTAGGGCGCGATCGTCGCGAAATCCTGCTCGAGGTCCCACGGACAGCCGGTCACCGGGGTCCGGAGCGCAGCCATGATCTCGATCAGGCGGGCGATATCGCGGGAAGGGGTCATGGCGCAGGTCCGGGGCAGGAGGAGGTTTTGTCTCCTATGCCGCAACCGGCGCCGCCATCCCAGCGAAAATCGCGCAGGATTTGGCGCGCCCGCCGCGCGGTGCTACAGCCATGCGCATGACCGACCATTCATCTGACAAGACCGCGCTGGTGCTGTTCTCCGGCGGGCAGGACTCCGCGACCTGTTTGGCCTGGGCGCTGGCGCGCTTCGCCCGCGTCGAGACCATCGGCTTCGATTACGGCCAGCGGCATCTGATCGAATTGGAATGCCGCGCGCGCCTGCTCGACGGATTCCGCGCCATCAGCAACGACTGGGCCGCCAAGCTCGGCGACAATCACACCCTGACGATCCCGACGCCGGCGCAAATCGCCGACACCGCGCTGGCCCGCGACGTCGCGATCTCGATGGGCGCCGATGGCCTGCCGAACACGTTCGTGCCCGGCCGCAATCTGATCTTCCTGAATTTCGCGGCAGCGCTGGCGTATCGGCGCGGCATCACCGACATCGTCGGCGGGATGTGCGAGACCGATTACTCCGGCTATCCGGACTGCCGCAACGATACCATCCAGGCGTTGCAGACGGCGCTGTCGCTCGGCATGGCCCGCGACATCACGCTGCACACACCGCTGATGTGGCGCGACAAGGCCGCCACGTGGCAGCTCGCGCAAGAGCTCGGCGGCGATGCGTTGGTCGATCTGATCCGCGAAGACTCTCACACCTGCTATCTCGGCGAGCGTGGGGCGCGTCACGATTGGGGCTATGGCTGCGGCGAATGTCCGGCATGCCGGCTGCGCGCCAAGGGCTGGATTGAGTACGCCTCGGGCATCTGATCCGGACTCTTTCGTATCATCGAGCCGCAACGGTGCGCGTGCTAATGCTGGCGTCTCGACGCTACGGACAGGCTCGCCATGCCGCGCTCGTTCGTTTCGATTCGCCGCCGCCAGATTCTCCAAGCGATCGGCGCGGCGCTGACCATGCCTGCTGGGACGGTGCGGCTCGCAGCCGCGCCCGGTAGTGCCGCGGCGGGTCCCAAGCCTGAGAAGCTGGCGCGGCTCAGCGCCTTCTTCGATCATGAAGTTTCGTCGGGAAAGCTGCCGGGTGCCGTGGTGCTGATCCAGCAGCACGGCAAACCGGTGTATCTGCAGTGCTTCGGCTGGCGTACCGCCGCGCGGCGTCACCGGATGACGCCGGATACGATCTTTGCGCTGCATTCGATGACCAAGCCGATCACCAGTGTCGCGGCGATGATGCTGATCGATGAAGGGCGCCTCGGACTGCAGGATCCGCTGGCGAAGTACATTCCGTCGTTCGCGCACGTGAAGGTCGGGATCGAGACTGTCGAAGACGGCAAGCCGGCGCTGAAGCTGGTCGACCCGGATCGGCCGGTGACGATCGAAGATCTGCTGCGCCACACCTCGGGAATGACTTACGAGTATATCGGCGGCGAACTGATTATGGCGGCGTATCAGCAGGCAAACCTGTTTGCTGGCAGATTCGACAATGCTGAGTTCGCGGATCGGATGGCCCGGCTGCCGCTGGCGCGCCAGCCCGGCACGCTGTGGCGCTACGGCCATTCGACCGACGTGCTCGGCCGCGTCATCGAGATCGTGTCGGGCGAGCCGCTGTACGATTTCCTTAAACACCGGCTGTTCGATCCGCTCGGCATGACCAGCACCAGCTTTGTGCTGCGAACCGAGGCGGAGCAGGAGCGGATGGCCGCGGTATTTCCCACCGATACCGTGCTGGCCGATGCCGAGCGGCAGCGCCGCGCGCATCCGGAATGGCAGTCGGGTGGCGGCGGACTGCTGTCGACGGTCACGGACTACGCGCGGTTCGCCCAGATGCTGCTGGAAGGCGGCGAGCTCGACGGCCGTCGCTATCTGAGCCCTGCGGCGTTCAAGATGATGACCACCGATCAGATCGGTCCCGGCTCCGGCGTCGAAAGCGACTACTTCTATTTTCCCGGCGACGGCTTTGGTTACGGCTACGGTCTGGCCGTGCGTGTCGAGCCGGGTGAGGCCAATCCGCCGGCGCCGGGCTCGATCGGCGAGCTGAAATGGGACAGCGGCAGCGGCACCTATTTCGGCGTCGATCCGTCGCTCGACATGATCTACATCCTGATGCAGCAGACCGAGACAGAACGCGGCCGGGTGCTGCCGATGTTCAAGAAGCTGGTTTACGACGCCTTCGCCGTCAGCGACTGAACCAGCGAGCGGCCGCCCGTATAGGTCGACCACGCCGACAGCGCCATTCGGCCTTTCAGCGTCAGCGCCTTCTCCAGCACCAGCAGCGGCTGCGGTTCGCAGCCGAGCTGCTTCTTGTAGTCGTAGCCTCCGGCGCCGAGATCGAACTGCTCGATGCCGTTGTCGATCAGCCAACGGATGATCTCGCTCGCGAGCACAATGCCGGGCGATCCACGGCTCCATTCTGCGCCGGCGTTCGCGAGCCGCACCGTCGTGCAGCTCTGCCGATGCAGCAGGCTGTAGGCGACCGCGACGACGGAGTCGCCGGACTCCATCACCGACAGCATCGCCTGGCCGCGCGAAAACACCTCGCGATAGAACCGCGCATAGGCCGGCTGGTCGAGTACGTAGCGCTTGCCGAGCGCGGCGATGCGCGCGCGTTGAAACTGATCGAGCTTGCTG
>NZ_QTKI01000146.1:0-10692 GCF_010820945.1 Rhodopseudomonas sp. BR0C11 | reverse complement strand
GGTCAGGCTGCTCGAGTAGTCGGCGTAAGCCCAACCGCCCTTGACGTAGAGCAGCGCCGGACCCCAGGTGTAGCCGAGGCGGCCGGTCACCGACGCCAGACCACGCTGGTTGTCGGCGTAGGTGAACACGCCGGGGGCGCCGTTGAGGGTGCCACCGAAGGCAACCGACTGGTTGGTGCCGCTCAGCCAGGAGTACTGGCCTTCAACACCGAGCACCCAGTTCGGAGCGAACTGCCAGTCGTAACCGGCCTGCACACCGCCGAGGAACTTGCCGTTGTCGCTGGCGGTAACGCCGGTGCCGATGCTGTTGTCGCCCGAGAAGGCGCCACCGATGTGACCACCGATGTAGAAGCCGGTCCAGTTGTAAACCGGGGCCGGGGCGTAGGCGGGAGCCTTGGTGTACGGGCGGGCGGCGAGGTCCGCGGCGAGGGCCGGGGCCGCGCCGAGGGCGACCAGGGCCACGGTGCCGAGCAGAATCTTCTTCATGTGTTGTCTCCAGACTTTGTCAGACGCACCGTTAGTCGGCGCCATCTGCATCATGGCTTAGCGGGATTTTGCGTAAAATGCTGTCACCGGGAGGCCACACTCCCTTTGGAACTAACCTCATGACGACGCACAATTTTTTATACCTAATGGAACCTTAAAGAGATCCAAATTCCGCCTTAATTTGAACCTGCCGGGCACCTGCCTGATGGCGAGTCAGGAGCATGAGGCTGCCCAATTCTTCGGCGCTTGCAACGAACCGTTTAACATATTGAATCTCGGCGGTTTGTGCAGTTCGGGACACTTGCGGGCCGGCCATCCGATAATGTTATAATGTAACAGATTTCGATGAAGTGGACTGTCGCGCGTGCCACAATCGCCTCCCTCGCCATCCCATCTGGGCACGTCGTCCGGTCATGTGCATCTGCATGTCCACGGTGCTGAATCGCCGCACCCTCCGCAGCCGGCGCCTTGGTCGATCCTGCGGATGGGGCTTGGGGCCCGAATCGCGGCGGCGCTGGCGGTCAGTGCCGGTCTTTGGACGCTTGTGCTGGTGGCAATGAGATGACCATGCGGGCCCAACTGACTTTCAGGGATGTCACCCTCGGCTACGACCGCCACCCGGCGGTGCATCACCTGTCGGGACGAATCGACGCCGGCTCGCTGCTGGCAGTGGTCGGGCCAAATGGCGCCGGCAAGTCGACGCTGTTTCGCGGCATCGTGGGTATCCTGAAGCCGCTGGCGGGATCGATCGATCGGGACGGCCTGGACGTCCACGACATCGCCTATCTTCCCCAGAGTGCCGAGATCGATCGCACCTTTCCAATCTCGGTGTTCGATTTCGTCGGCACCGGATTGTGGCGCTCGACCGGAGCGTTCGGTCGTATCGACCGGTCTGCGCGGCTGCGAATCTCCCAGGCTCTGGCGGCCGTCGGCCTGTCCGGCTTCGAAAACCGCAATATCGGAACGCTGTCGGGCGGCCAGATGCAACGCATGCTGTTCGCCCGGGTGCTGCTGCAGGACGCGGCCGTGATTGTGCTCGACGAGCCGTTCAACGCCGTCGACGCCCGCACCACCGCTGACCTCGTCCACCTGGTGCAGCATTGGCACGGCGAAGGCCGCACCGTGGTGGCGGCGCTGCACGACATGGACCTGGTCCACGCCAGCTTCCCGGAGACTCTTCTGCTGGCGCGCACGGCGGTAGCGTGGGGCTCGACCGCCGAAGTGCTGACCGCCGACAACCAGGCCGAAGCGCGGCGGATGTGCGAAGCGTTCGACGACGGCGCGCCGGCCTGCACCGCAGCTTCCCAGGCGGCCTGACATTATGATGCTGTACCAGGCGCTGATCGCGCCGTTCACCGAGTTCGAATTCATGCGACGGGCGCTCGCCGGTATCGTGGCGCTGTCGCTCGGCGGCGCGCCGATCGGCGTGTTTCTGATGCTGCGGCGGATGAGTCTCGTCGGCGACGCGATGGCGCACGCGATTCTGCCGGGCGCGGCGATCGGTTTCTTACTGTCGGGCCTCAACCTATTTGCGATGACGTTCGGCGGCCTGATCGCCGGCTTCGCGGTGGCGATTCTCGCCGGCGTGGTGTCGCGCGTCACCGAATTGAAAGAGGACGCCTCGCTGGCGGCGTTCTACTTGGTGTCGCTCGCGCTCGGCGTCACCATCGTGTCGATGAAGGGCACCAATATCGATCTGCTGCACGTGCTGTTCGGCAACATCCTGGCGATGGACGATCGCACCCTGCTGGTGATCGCCTTCAACGCCACGCTGACGCTGGTGGCGCTTGCGGTGATCTGGCGGCCGCTGGTGATCGAATGCGTCGACCCTTTATTCTTACGGACGGTCAGCCGCGCCGGCGCGCCCGCGCATCTCGCCTTCCTGGCGCTGGTGGTGATCAATCTGGTCAACGGCTTCCACGCGCTCGGCACGCTGCTTGCGGTGGGCCTGATGATTCTGCCCGCCGGCATCGCCAAATTCTGGGCGCGCGACATCACCGGCATGATGATGGTGGCGGTCTCCAGCGCCATGCTGTCTGGCTATGTCGGGTTGGTGCTGTCGTATCAGGCCGGCCTGCCGTCGGGCCCGGCCATCATCCTGGTCGCAGCCGTGCTGTATCTCGGCTCGGTGCTGTTCGGCCGCTTCGGCGGCGTGATTCGTAAGCTGTTTCCCGCACCGCATCTGGAGGCGTAACGCCGATGTTCCGTGTCGTCCTGATCCTCGCCGCCGGCCTTGTCGCGATGCTGCCGGCACACGCGCAGGAGCGCGTCCGGGTGGTCGCGAGCTTCTCGATTCTCGGTGATTTCGTCCGCAATGTCGGTGGCGACCGCGTCGATATCGCCACGCTGGTCGGCCCTGGCGGCGACGTTCACGTCTATACGCCGTCGCCGACCGACGCCAAGAAAGTCGCTGACGCCAGGTTGCTGGTGGTCAACGGTCTCGGCCTGGAAGGCTGGCTGCCGCGGCTGGTGCAGTCGTCCGGCAGCAAGGCCACCGTCGTCACCGCCACCAAGGGCATCACGCCGCGCGATGCCGACGAGGATGACGCCCACGCCGGCGGTGGGCACGCACACGATCACGGCGACGGCCACGCCGATCCGCATGCCTGGCAGTCGGTCGTTAATGCCGAGACCTATGTAGGCAATATCCGCGACGCGCTGATCGCCGCCGATCCGGCCGGCGAGGCTGCGTACCGTGCCAACGCCGCGACGTATCTGGCCAAGCTCGATGCGCTCGACCGCGACGTCCGCGAGGCTGCGGCGAAGATCCCCGAGAGCAAGCGCAAGGTGATCTCGACCCATGACGCCTTCGGCTATTTCGCCGCCGCCTACCGGATCGTCTTCATCGCGCCGCAGGGCGTCTCCACCGAATCCGAAGCCAGCGCCCGCGACGTCGCCAAGATCATCACCCAGATCCGCAAGGACAAGGTGCCGGCGGTGTTCCTGGAGAACGTCACCGACCCAAGGCTGATGCAGCGGATCAGCGCCGAGACCGGCGCCAAGATCGGCGGCACGCTGTATTCCGACAGCCTGACGCCCGAAAACGGCGACGCCCCCACTTACATTGATATGGTCCGGCACAATATAAGAACGCTGACTGGCGCGCTGAGCGGATGACGCAGCGCCGGTCCCGCTGACCCGAGCCTGGACCGCCGCGGCGGTCGCCCGGAATCCGGCGGTCCCGCCATGATTTTCGGCCTCAGCCTTGGAGACGCGCACGCCGTGTGTTTCGGGCCGAGGCTCCGCGCTGGAGTAACTGCCTGATGACTTCTACGGCCGCTTCGAAGATTCCCGTCACCGTGCTCACCGGCTATCTCGGCGCCGGCAAGACCACGCTGCTCAACCGCATCCTGTCGGAAAACCACGGCAAGAAATACGCGGTGATCGTCAACGAATTCGGTGAGATCGGCATCGATAACGACCTCATCATCGGCGCCGACGAAGAAGTGTTCGAGATGAATAACGGCTGCGTCTGCTGCACGGTGCGCGGCGACCTGGTCCGCATTCTCGCCGGCCTGATGAAGCGCAAAGGCAAGTTCGACGCGATCATCGTCGAGACCACCGGCCTCGCCGATCCGGCCCCGGTGGCGCAGACCTTCTTCGTCGACGAAGATGTGCAGAACGCCGCGCGGCTCGATGCGGTGGTGACCGTCGCCGACGCCAAATGGCTAAGCGAACGGCTGAAGGATGCGCCGGAAGCCAAGAACCAGATCGCCTTCGCCGACGTTATCGTGCTGAACAAGACGGACTTGGTGAGTCCGGCCGAACTCGCCGAAGTCGAGGCGCGCATTCGCGCGATCAACCCGTACGCCAAGCTGCATCGCACCGAGCGCTGCCAGGTCGCGCTCGCCGATGTGCTGGAGCGCGGCGCGTTCGATCTCGACCGCATTCTCGAAATCGAACCGGCCTTTCTCGAGGCCGATGATCACGATCACCACCATGATCACGACCACGGCCATCATCACCATCATGGCCACGACCATCATCACGATCACGGGCTGAAGCACTATCACGACGAGGACATGCAATCGCTGTCGCTGAAGAGCGACAAGCCGCTCGATCCCGCCAAGTTCATGCCGTGGCTGCAGCAATTGGTGCAGACCGAAGGCGGCAAGATCCTGCGCTCAAAGGGCATCCTTGCCTTCACCGGCGACGACGACCGCTACGTGTTCCAGGGCGTGCATATGATGCTGGAAGGCGATCACCAGCGCGCCTGGAAAGAGGGCGAGCCGCGCGAGAGCCGCGTGGTGTTCATTGGTCGCGATCTGCCCGAACAGGCGATCCGCGACGGCTTCGCCAAGTGCATCGCGTCATGAGCGGCTTCGAGGCGCCCGGCGAGGCCGGGTCGATCGCGTCGGTCACCGACCGGGTCAAGCCGGTTGCGATCGAAGGCGGTGTCAGCGCGGTCCACTTCCTCGGCGACACCGCGGTGTTCATCGGCACCGAGGAAAACGCGACGCTGGTCGCTGCCGACGGCACGACCTCGACCGTTCCGCTGCACGGCGGCGGCATTCTCAGCGCGGCATGTGACGGCAAGCGCATCGTTACCGGCGGTGACGACGGCAAGGTGACGCTGCTGGATGGTTCGGGCAAGACTGAGACCTTTGCGACCGATGCCAAGCGGCGCTGGATCGACAACGTCGCGCTGCATCCGGACGGCGCGGTGGCGTGGTCGGCCGGCAAGATCGCTTACGTTCGCGCGCCGAAGGGCGAAGACAAGTTCTTCGAGGTGCCATCGACCGTCGGCGGCCTCGCCTTCGCGCCGAAAGGGCTGCGGCTGGCGATCGCACACTACAACGGCGTGACGCTGTGGTTTCCGAACATGGCCGGCAACGCCGAATTCCTCGAATGGGCGGGTTCGCATCTCGGCGTGATCTTCAGCCCCGACAACCGCTTCCTGGTCACCGCGATGCACGAGCCGGCGCTGCACGGCTGGCGGCTGGCGGATGCCAAGCACATGCGGATGACGGGCTATCCCGGCCGGGTGCGGTCGATGTCCTGGACGGTCGGCGGCAAGGGGCTCGCCACGTCTGGCGCCGATACCGTGATCATCTGGCCGTTTGCCAGCAAGGACGGTCCGATGGGCAAGCAGCCGGCGATGCTGGCGCCGCTGCAGGCCCGCGTCAGCGCGGTCGCGTGCCATCCGAAGAACGACATTCTTGCGGCCGGCTACAGCGACGGCACTGTGCTGCTGGTGCGGATGAATGACGGCGCCGAGATTCTCGCCCGCCGCAATGACACGCCGCCGATCGCCGCGCTCGCCTGGAACGCCAAAGGCACGCTGCTGGCGTTTTCCGACGAGGATGGTGCGGGCGGCATCCTTCCGCTGTAAGAGGGAACCGTCTCCGAAAGCAGGCGGCTCCCGATGCGGTTTCTCACCACCTTCCAGACAGCGGACTTCTTCGACACGCTAGTCAGCCTCGCCGTTGCCTTCGTGCTCGGCATGCTGATCGGCGCCGAGCGGCAGTACCGGACCCGCACCGCAGGGCTGCGCACCAACGTGCTGGTGGCAGTCGGCGCCGCAGCCTTCGTCGATCTGGCGATGCATCTGGCCGGTGCCGACGGCGCGGTCCGAGTGATCGCCTATGTGGTCTCCGGCATCGGCTTCCTCGGCGCCGGCGTGATCATGAAAGAGGGCATGAACGTCCGCGGCCTCAACACTGCGGCGACGCTGTGGAGCTCGGCGGCTGTCGGTTGCTGCGCCGGCGGCGATCTGGTGGCTCAGGCGGTGGCGCTGACGGTGTTCGTGATCGCCGGCAACACCCTGCTGCGGCCGCTGGTCAATGCGATCAACCGCATCCCGTTCGACGAACGCACTTCGGAGGCGACCTATGCGGTGCGTCTCACCGCCGGCAGCGCCGCTGCCGGGCGGCTGCGCGAGCACCTCGAGGAGCGGCTGGAAAAGGCCGACTATCCGGTGGCGGAAGTCGAGGTCGAAACGCTCGAGCATGCTGAGGACAAGGTCGAGATCGTTGCCACGCTGGTATCGACCGCGGTGGAGCCGAGCGAACTCGATGCGGTGGTCGACGAACTCGGCAAGGAAGCCGGCGTCCACTTCGCCACCTGGGAAACCAGCACTAAAGATTGATTCACCTTGTCGCTAATTCTGACCGTTCGGGAACCCGGTGCGACACCGGAACCCGGAACGATGCCCGCGCGCGTCCGTTGGTTCGGCGAGCAAGGGATGAGGGTCATGACGGCGAACAACAACGACAAGGAGCGCGGCCTCAAGCGGGATCTGCTGCTGGCCGGTGTGCTGATCGCGGCGGGCGTGGCGCTATCCGGCCTGTCGCTGACTCAGGTTGATACCAGCACAGGGCGGCTGCAATTCGCCCAGGCAACGCCGCAGCCGCCGCAGTCCACTCCAGGCGCTGAGAGCAAGCCGAGCGCGCCGGTGCCCGCCCAGGACAGCGGCGCCCGCCCGCACGACATTCCGCCGCAACCGGCCCGGCCGGACGCCGACGCCGTGCAGTCCGGCGCCAAGCCAGCCTTGCCGCCAGCACCGCCGGAGAAGCTCGGCGACCCGATTCAACCGAAGGGCGGCTAACCGCCGCCGCCAAGAAACGGCCGACGATCACCTCACCGGGCTCGCATTTGCGGGCTCGGTTTCTTTTGGTGGTCCGTAGTCGGCGAAGGAGCCCCAAGCACAGCCCACCTCTCCCGCTTGCGGGAGAGGTCGGATCGCGTAGCGATCCGGGTGAGGGCACTCCTATCAACAAGTCGCTGAGTCAGTGCCCGGGTCGCCCTCACCCCAGCCCTCTCCCGCAAGCGGGAGAGGGGGCGCGCTGCGACGCGGGGAGGGGCGCGTGTAGTTATTTGAAGCTGAAATCGCCGTTAAGGCGACCTCGCTGCCTCAGCGCACCAGCACGTTCTTGAACTGCCACGGATCGGAGGTGTCGATGTCTTCCGGGAACAGGCCGGGGCGGTCGGTGATCGGGGTCCAGTCGGTGTAGTAGCCCTTCACCGGGCCGAGATACGGCGTCTGCACTTCGAGGCAGCGGCGGAAGTCCATCTCGTCGGCCTCGACGATGCCGGCTTCCGGATTCTCAAGCGCCCAGACCATGCCGGCCAGCACCGCCGACGACACCTGCATGCCGGTGGCGTTCTGATACGGGCAGACCTTGCGGGTTTCTTCGATCGAGAGCTGCGAGCCGTACCAATAGGCGTTCTTGGCATGGCCGTAGACCAGCACACCGAGCTCGTCGATGCCGTCGACGATCTCGTTCTCGTCGAGGATGTGCCACTTCGGCTGCATCTTGCCTTCGGCGCCGAACATCTCGTGCAGCGACAGCACCGCGTCGTTCGCCGGGTGATAGGCGTAGTGGCAGGTCGGCCGGTACACCACGTTCTGGCCGTCGCGGACAGTGAAATAATCAGCGATCGAGATCGACTCGTTGTGAGTCACCAGGAAGCCGTACTGCGGGCCCGGCGTCGGGCACCAGGTGCGGACGCGGGTGTTGGCGCCCGGCTGCAGCAGGTAGATCGCCGCCTGGCAACCTTCGGTGTGCTTGCGGCCGTTGTCCGGAATCCACTTTTCGTGGGTGCCCCAGCCGAGTTCGGCCGGCTGCAGGCCTTCGGACACGAAGCCCTCGACCGACCAGGTGTTGACGAACACGTTCATCGGCTTCGGGGTCTTGGCGCGCTGGGTATCACGCTCGGCGATGTGGATGCCCTTGACGCCGAGCTTCTGCGCCAGCTGGCCCCAGCCTTCGCGGCTCTTCGGCTCGTTGACTTCGACGCCGGTGTCGCGGGCGATATCGAGCAGCGCCTGCTTGACGAACCACGACACCATGCCGGGGTTGGCGCCGCAGGTCGACACCGCGGTGGTGCCACCCGGGTTCTTGGCCTTGGCGGCCAGCAGGGTCTCGCGCAGCGCGTAGTTGGAGCGCTTCTCCGGGCCGGCGTTCTTGTCGAAGTAGAAGCCGAGCCACGGCTCGACGACGGTGTCGATGTACAGAGAACCGATCTCGCGGCACATCGTCATGAGGTCGACCGAGCCGGTATCGACCGACAGGTTGACGCAGAAGCCCTGGCCGCCGCCCTCGGTCAGCAGCGGAACCAGCAGCTCGCGGTAGTTGTCCTTGGTCACCGCCTGCTTGATGAAGCGGACGCCGTGCTTCTCGGCGAGTTCACTGTCCGCGTGCGGATCGATGATCACGAACCGCTTCTTGTCGTACTCGAAGTGCCGCTCGATCAAGGGCAGCGTGCCCTTGCCGATCGAGCCGAAGCCGATCATCACAATGGGGCCGGTGATCTTGGCGTGGATCTTCGAGGTAGACGACATCAGGTTTGAACTCCGGACAGGGGGCAGGGGTTACGCCGCTATGTGCGGGCAGGACAGTTCGGGAATGTGACGGCGAGGTGAATTTCAGATGTCACCTGCGACGGCTACTCAATTCGGTTCGGACACGCTGAGCACCGTCAGCGAGCGCCGCTCGCCCGACGGGGTCTCGAAACTGATCGATTGTCCGACGGAGAGGCCGATAAGGGCCGCCCCGATCGGGGTCAATACCGAAATACGACCAGCCTCGACGTCGGCTTCGGTCGGATAGACCAGCGTCACCTGCTTTTCCTTGCCGGTGGTATCGTCCCGGAAGGTGAGGGCTGACTCCATGCAGACGATCCCGGGCAGGGGATCGTGGTCAGGCGCCACATTGGCGCGAGCGACCTCTCCGGCGAGGAAATCGGCCGTGGCCGGATAGCGCTGCGCAGCGGCTTCGGCGAGCTGGCCGAGCCGTTCGGCATCGCGATTCCGGATGGTAATCGGCGGTCGTTGGGTACGAATGGACTGGATCATGTCTTTCACGGGTCCTTGTCACGCCGAGCGCGTCATGCGCATCGGCATTCACGGGATAAGTAGCAGTCTGAAAAAGGGGAAAAGTCGTCGACGAGATCGTTAAGCCCGGACGGCGCACGCGCGCGCCCGGGTCACCTTCCTGCGTGAAGGCGACCGGCGCGCAGCGTCAAGCGGTTGCGGGGCAAGATCATCATGATCGTCGGAAAGTAGGGCTCCCCGTCCGAAAGTCAACGGGGAAGCCGAGAAGGGTCGGTTGCGCCAAGTGAGCGGTGCGGCATTTTGGCCGCCCCGCGTCAGCTCCGGCGCTTAGCGGTGACTTCGATTTCGATCTTCATTTCCGGCTTGTAGAGGCCGGCAACCGCGACGATCGTCGCCGCCGGGCGGATCTCGCTCAGATTCTCACCACACACTGCGAACACCGCATCCGCATCCTTCGGATCGGTGATGTAGTAGGTCGCGCGCACGATGTCTTCCATCGCAAAGCCCGCTTCCTTCAGCGCTGCGCCGATGGTCTTGAAGCAGTTGCGGGTCTGCGAGGTCACGTCCTCGGGCAGGCTCATGGTCGTGTAGTCGTAGCCGGTGGTCCCGGAGACGAAGACGAAATCACCATCGACCACGGCGCGGCTGTAGCCGGCAGTCTTTTCGAACGGCGATCCGGTGGAAATCAGGCGACGCGACATATCAGGACGACCTTGAAGCTGGGGGAACTTGGGTGAGCAGCCAATGCCGCGTCTGCCCCGGCAAATCAAGCCTTGCTGGGAGACGGGAGCGGCGGTGGCGGGATCAGGCGGTCTTGGTCTCCGGAGCGCGGGTGCGCCGG
Source organism: Rhodopseudomonas sp. BR0C11 (assembly GCF_010820945.1). Classification (NCBI taxonomy): domain Bacteria; kingdom Pseudomonadati; phylum Pseudomonadota; class Alphaproteobacteria; order Hyphomicrobiales; family Nitrobacteraceae; genus Rhodopseudomonas; species Rhodopseudomonas sp. BR0C11. The sequence continues at coordinate 589 of NZ_QTKI01000146.1, read as the reverse complement.
CGCCGCCAGGCGTCGACCGCGATCTTGAGCGCGAACACGGCGAGCACGAACACGGTCACGCGCGGCCGCTTGGCCGGATCGCGCGGCGCGAAGACGCGGTGGGTCGGACGGGGAAAACGCATCGGACCCTCCTTACGCGGCGCGACGAAGACGCACCCGCTCGGCTCGCGCCGGCTTGGCGGCTGCACCAGTGGCCACGATCAGGCCTGCGGCGCCATCGAGCGCGCCGTCACGCAGTTCGAGCCCGAGCAGGCGGTCGCGTTCGAACGGGCCGGGCAACGCCAGCGCGCCCATCTTGTCGGCCGAGAAGCCGAACCGCGCGTAGTACGGCCCATCGCCCAGCAGGATGACGGCGCCATGGCCGCGGGCGGCGGCTTCCGCCAGCGCCACGCGCATCAAGGCGCCGCCGACGCCGAGCTCGCGGCAGGAGGAATCGACGGCGAGGGGGCCGAGCACGAGTGCGGCCCGGCCCCCTGCGTCAACGTGCCAGAGCCGCACCGTGCCGACCAGCCGGCCTTGACGGACCGCGGAGAAAGCGAGGCCTTCCGCGGGCGCGCGTCCATCACGCAAACGCTGGCAGGTGCGCGCA
>NZ_QTKI01000145.1:0-10767 GCF_010820945.1 Rhodopseudomonas sp. BR0C11 | reverse complement strand
CCTTTGGCACAGATGAGGTGTAGTCTGCCATAGCAACAGCCAGAGCACGCCAGAGACGAACGATACACGACAAGCACGATCGGCTGCGACACGCGAGACACGCATCACTTCGCCGACAGTAAGCCTTTCAGGTCTCAACCACCGTTATTCCGCGAGCGCGGTACGAAATCTCTGGAGGCTACAGATCTCTACCCTTCCACGCACCTTGATGTAGTTCCGTTTACATGGACGACCATCGCGACCAAGCCGTACAATCGAACCCGTTGACGGTAACGCCAACAGGACACGATTACCGTGGCTGACCGGGGTGTACTAAATTTCGACGAAATCTCCCGTTGAAGCGATGAGCATTACACTCCACAATTAAACATATTCAGACACTCCGCAGAATTCTCCCGGAGATCGAAATACCCAAAATTGGGAATTCGGCCATGCTTAGCAAAGCAATCCAACTTACCAAATCTATTTACCAGTCGTTTCTGCCTGCGCCAGACACTCCTTCAACGCCGCCCGGGGCAAAGGGAGAAATCCAACCCGAAAAAGACAGCGCACCATCGGGCCAGACGGATCAAATTGATTACAACAAACTACATACCTCCAACGCCGCTCGCCTTGTAGACATCGAACACTCCTCTGTACTGGTAGTAGGAGCCAACACCGGGGAAGATTGCAGAGAATTCATCGATCTTGGAGCATCTAGAGTCGACGGACTTGACGTGATCGACGAGGTGGGAGCGGCCTTCACCAACGAACGCACAACTTATTACAAGCAAAGCATCGAGAGGACCAATCTTCAGAGCAATCAGTACGACCTAATCTTCTCCTTTGCCACAATGGAACACGTCACAGATATCCACGCCGGTTTTACTGAGATGGCGCGACTCCTCAAACCCGGAGGAGTTTTGTATTCAATCGCGGCTCCACTGTGGAATTCCGCCTATGGACACCACATGACTTGCTTCCATGGACACCCCTGGGTCCATCTTGTCTTCGATCGATCGGGCATCTTATCCTACGCAAACCAGAACGGAATACAGGGCGAGCGAGGACACGACATCGTCGACATCGTCGATTACATGCTCGACCTTAAGTTCTTTAACAAGCGATCAAGCGCGGAATACCTAGACGCTGCGGCACGACAACGCTGTTTGTCCATTGCCAGAAACGACCTGGAAGGCGGCGATCCGACGCTGCTAAATCACCCACTTGGCCAGGCAGTCCTCCAACGTTATCGATCTGACGAAATACTTCCGGTCGTGCACACCTTGATAGCTACAAAGACGGCGTGATCGACCGAAAAATCGGTCGTATTCGACGTAGTGCTTAACGCGCCGACAGCCCTTTTCCGGCAGCAAAGCTTTGACTGTTGAATAAGCGCTTGGCGACGCGCCTCCCGTCATGCTTCCTTAAATCCGGATCGAATGAGGCGCGAATGATGCCGCGGAGCGACGAACGGACAGGACTCCCGTTCGCCCTTATCGATGTAGAAGGTGGGATTCGCGCCGATCACCCGCTCCGGACGACAAGCAGCTTGCCAAGACGGCGCTGGCTCACCTTTCAAGGACCTCAAAGCGCTCGACACAGCATTCGGGCGCCATGGATCGCTGCGGGAGCTGTTGCTACAGGCTTCAACGTCAATCGCTTGGAGCGGCAGGCGTTGGAGCGGGTAGATTCGACATACTGTTTCGCTGGTCCCGCGACCGCAGCATAGACGACACGGCGTGAGCTCATTTAAACTTCTTCGAGTATCTTGCGGTAGCCAGTCGGCGAGGCTCTGCCACAGGGACTTCTACTAAGGAGAACGGCGATGGCCTAACAGTGCTGGGCGGCGTCGAACAAGTCGCGGCACCGCAGAGCGGGATCAACGTTGGAATTAACCACCGCCATCGCGGTGATCACACGCGCCGGATAGCGCCGCCTGCAGACAGTGCTTACGAGGTTACGGATTGTGTCGAGGAGCTGGGAAACCGTTCGGTGGCGGGGCACATCGCCATCGACGAGCATTCGAACAAGGCCAGCAAGCCGCACCAAACCACGACCGACCGACTGGTTCTGAGGCACGCATCTACGCGGTCAGTACACTGTACACTGTCGCAAGCGCATCGAGGAGAAATTAGCGGATGACGGCCCGGCCGGCCTTACCAAACATGCAGTTCCGAGGCCGCACCCGCGTCAATGCCGCCCTCAAGCTGGCGCTAACGACCCGCCATCTGATCCGCCTGCCATGACTGTCGGGGGCAACCGCATGAGGCACCTCGGCTTAAGCGCCAAGCGCCATCCGGCAAAGCCGACGCTCGGCGGAGAAGCCCATCTGGAACTCTCGATCCGACCGAAACAAAGTTCTTCAAAGCCTGCTAGGGCTCGTCGAGCACCCGCAACATCGCCTCCTTGGTTCGATTCTTCAGCATTTCGAGCTTGGCCTTGACGTCGTTGAGCGCCTCGGCGTCGAAATCACTGAAGATATATGCATGCAACGCTTCCCAGCGCGGCGATAGACGGTCGATCTTGGTGCGCGCTTCATCAGACAGCGACATCAGCACCACGCGGGCATCTTCCGTCGAGGGCACCCGATTGAGCAGCCCCATCCGCTCCAGGATCTTGGTCTGAGTTGTGACGAAGGTCGAGACGGCGTGGATCTTGTGTGACACGTCGCCGACGGACACGCCATTTCCCTGGTCGAGATCGGCGATCGCCATCAAGATCAGCCACTGCGAGCCGCTAATTCCGAACAGCTTGGCCCACGCGCGGCGCATGTCCTCGAGATTGTTGCTGATCGAGACGAAATCCCAAATCACCTGGTGGGACACGCCGAAATCTCGGTGCGCGCACGCTTGTGAAACACCGGGCGGCTCCTCGGCCCCCACCGCCTGGAGCGGCTGCATCACCAACGACGGCCGCGTAACGGCTTCGTCGTGATGCTGCTCCCTAGTCCGATGCGGCATCCCCGCCCCTCCGAATCATCCCCGAAACGTTCTTTTTTGTTTGTCGACTCGGACGAACCCGAAATCGCGGCGCAGACGTGATTGCGTTATGTACCCAAACTTGAGCTGAGACCAAAGGTGCCATTTTTCGTCCCAGTCGTACGCTCGTTCGTCGTCTCTATCTCCAGCGGCAGCTGCGATGGCCTGAAAACAAAGTCGTTTCAAGCCTGTCGCAACTGGTGATCGAGCATAGAGCCGGCCGCAGCCAAGCCCGGATCGCGGAATTTGGACGTGACAGAATCGTGACACCCTGTTGCCTCAATACCACAGTTTTGTCCGATGACGTCGCACTCCTTTGTTCGATCCTTCCGTTAGCTATGTTTGTTATGTATCTAGTTCCCTGACGGAGGGGGGCAACCTCGAAGTCGTCCCGGCTCAAACTGCTCACGCTCTGGCATCGAGCAGTCGGGTTCACGGGCGGGCTCGTACCGGAACACAGCACCGGTCGGCATGCCCTTCGAAGGCAAACTTGGAGGTTTACGATGAATTTTGCGAAGAGCCTTATGCTCGGTGGTGCGGCGCTCCTCGTCGCCACCGCTGGTGCGCAGGCGGCCGATCTTCCGCTCAAGGCCAAGGCGGTCGAGTACGTGAAGGTCTGCTCGCTTTACGGCGCAGGCTTCTACTACATCCCGGGCACCGACACCTGCATCAAGCTCGGCGGCTTCATCCGCGCCGAGTACGCGTTTAACGCCGGCGGTATGACGGAAACTCCGTCGTGGAACGGCAGCGCCGGTCAGGGCAACCGGCTTGCCAACAACACCATCTATCGTTCGCGTGCCGACCTGAACATCGACACCCGCACCGCGACCGAATACGGCGTGGTTCGCACCTACTTCGACTCGGTGTTCACCTGGACCACCGGCAGCGACACCGTCGCCAACGGTAGCCTCGGCGTGTACTTCGCGTTCGTGCAGTTCGCCGGCTTCACCTTCGGTAAGGCGGTCTCGCAGTTCTCGACCCCGTGGAACGGCAGCCCGGGCAACATCGGCTCGAACCTGCTCGGCGGCGACGATACCTCGACCGGCGTCAATCAGGTCAGCTACACTGCTGAATTCGGCAATGGCGTGTCGGCCTCGATCAGCCTCGAAGACCAGTCGGGCTATCGCTGGGCGCAGGGTCCGTCGAGCTCGACCATCACCGTGCTGAACGTGACCCCGGGCCTCGGCTCAGCAGCCAACTGGCTCAGCGGTTTCGCCAGCGGCGCCACTAACTACACCGCCGGGACCAGCATTCCGGACATCGTCGGCAAGGTCCGCGTCGACCAGGCCTGGGGCCTCTTCCAGGTATCGGCGGCGGCGCATCAGATCCGCGCCAGCTACTACGATCCGAGCAACGAGACCTCCGGCCATCCGAGCGACAAGTGGGGCTACGCGGTTCTCGCCGCCCTGTCGCTCAAGAACCTGCCGACCGGCCCGGGCGACTCGATCAACCTCGACGCGACCTATGCTGATGGCGCGATCCGCTACGTGATCGGCGGCACCAGCCCGAACTACTTCTCGATCTTCGGCAACAACGCCGATGGCGTTGCCTATCAGACCCTGGGTATCGGTACGGCTGTCGACGGCGTGTTCGTCAACGGTGGCGGCATCGAGACCACCAAGGCCTGGGGTATCCGTGGTGCCTTCAACCACAACTGGAACCCGAACTGGGCGACCTCGATCTTCGGTTCGTACTCGTCGGTCGACTACGGCAGCACCGGTGGCGCTCTCTACACCGCGGCCCTGTTCAATCGCGTCGGCGGTAACTTCACCGGCACCCCGAACTTCAATATCGCTCAGATCGGCACTCGCACCTCGTGGACCCCGGTCAAGAACCTGACGTTCTCGGGCGAAGTGATGTGGACCCGCCTCGACCAGAACTACACCGGCTTCACCGGTTCGGTTTCGCCGGGCGGCACCAAGCCGACTGCGGTTTACCAGTTCAAGGATCAGGACACTGTGGTGGGCGCAGTCCGCGTCCAGCGCACTTTCTAAGTCCTAAACAACTTGTAAACCTCCAAGGAACCTCCGGCGATGCCCCGCCGGAGGTTTTCCTTTTTGGAGGTCTTAATCCAGCGCGTCGAGCTTGCTCCGCGTTTGGATAACCTCATCAAGTCTTACCCGGCCTGCTAACGAATCCCGGACGCCGCCCCTTTGTCTTCCGGAACGTTTTCTTGCCTTGGAACTTGACGCTGCGGAGACTACGCGATGCGCAAGCTGATCGGCTTTGACGACGACTCGTTCGACAGACTTACACAGCTCGGCCGCGATCGGATGGCGACGCTCCAAGAGCTCGCCGACGAGGCGTTCGCCGACCTTCTGAAGAAGCACGGCGTGCCGATCGACTTGAAGGATGCGCTGCGCAAGAGCGTAGCGCCGGCTCTGCATCGCAAACATTAAGGAGCAGCCGATGTCCGCCGACCCGGATCCGTTCACACTGGGCGAAAGCGCAGCGCGCGAGAACATTCCCGCCGAAGCCAATCCCTATCACGAGGGCAGCGAAGAACACGCACTGTGGGCCACCGGGCATGAGCGCGTCGCGACCGCAATCGAAGCGAACGAGTCTGAAGGAACCTGACGGAAGCCGGCCGCGAGGGGCGCGGCTCTGCTCACCCGATCTTCTTAAGCCCCTTGGCGTAGCGCTGGCCGTTGGCGACATAAAAGCCAGCGCCTGCCAGCATCGCTTGGACCTGTTCGGGGGAAAGCGTCCGCGCGACCTTGGCCGGCGCTCCGAGAATCAGAGAGTTCTCTGGAAACGACTTGCCTTCGGTGACCACGGCACCTGCCCCGACAACGCAGCCACGCGCTAGCTTGGCGCCATTCATCACGATCGCACCCATCCCGATCAAAACGCTGTCCTCGATGGTGCAGCCGTGCAGGATGACGTTGTGGCCGATGGTGCAGCCTTTGCCGACCTTGAGCGGAAACCCCGGATCGGTGTGGCAAGTCGTGCCGTCCTGAATGTTGGAGCCCTCGCCGATCTCGATCCATTCGTTGTCGCCGCGCAGAACGGCGCCAAACCAGACCGAGACCGAACTACCGAGGCGAACTTTGCCGACCACCGAGGCGCTGTCAGCGATGAAGTAATTTCCATCTGCCGGAAGATCAGGCCGCTGCCCGTCAAGTTCGTAGATCGCCATCGCTGCCTCCTGTCGTCCGCTCCGTCATGACAATGCAGCGGCCTCGACGCAATGGTTTTCAGGTGAACACTCCGAGAGCCTGCAACGCCATCACAACCACGGTTCCTGACATCAGGCTCCAGAACCCAGCCAGCAGAGTCGCCAGCATCACGAATTGCGCACGCCGGAGATCGGAGGTGCGCGGCCCGGTCAGCGTGTTGCGCATGATGATAAACGGCGCTGCGAACATCAGAAACGGAAGTGCCGCAAAGCTCTGCGGGACCACGCCCTGTTGCAGCAGACTGAAGCCGGCGGGGCGCTGCGCCATCGCCTGATAGGCGCTGGTCAGCGCGCCGGCGACGGCAAAGCCGATCAGAAGCGAGAACAGATTGTTGAGCGCATCGGGCGACATCAGCAGCTTCCCAGCTCGATGGGTAGGCTGAAGGTGTCGCAAAATTCGACGACGGACGCCACGACAGCCTTAAGAAAAGGTTAACGCGCCGAAGAAGAATTAAACACGTGCGCCGCACAATCCCGTTCGGGACCGATTCGCCGCGTGGCATAGTCCGGCTGATTCGTGGTGTCGGATGTCTGCGTTGTCATGACTTTGGTATCGTCGCTTCCGGGCCGTCCGCGCGATTCCCGCGCCCGGCGCAATCATTCCCGCGTCCCGTTGATGATCGGCGGTGCGATCGGCGCGGCTTCGATTGCGGCTGTTGCCTATCTGCTGTGGCCGACTTGGCACGTGCAGACGGTCGGTGATCCGGATCGCACCCCGGTGACGATTGGCGACACGCTGTTCAATGTGCCGACCAAGGCATTTCGGGTGAAGTATCAACGCCGCTCCGGGCCGCAGGAGCGCGTCGACCTCGCGTTCCTGTATCCGTCACTGCTGCCGCCAGAGCGCGCTACGCATAAGACGGCAGAGGAAATCGCCGAATTTCAGCCGATTGATCGGATTTTCGTCTCGATCGCCGCACACCAGGACACGCTGGCGCCTGAGACACGGCTGCGCACGATCTATCCCCGCTATCTCGCGCCGGTCGCTCCGCAGACCACGGATGGGCTGACAATGCGCCCGTTCCTGGAAAGCTCACCTTACGCGAACGAGGATCTGTTCGTAGCTACGGAGCAGCCTGAACTGGCCGCGCGCTGCACGCGAGATCGGCAAACGCCGGGAATGTGCCTGAGCGAAATGCGGATCGAAGGCGCCGACCTCACCTTCAGGTTTCCGCGACAATGGCTGACGGAGTGGCGGAATGTCGCGCATGCGATCTCGCAGCTCGCCGCGCAGATGCATGTGCGCGGCTGAGGCGACAGATCCGGTTACTCGACGTCGGCCAGGTCGTCTTCCAGGATCGCCATCTGGAACTGGAACGAGCGATCGTCGTCCTCGTCGTCTACGAACAGCACGCCGATGAACTCCTCGCCGATATAGACCTCGGCCGAATCTTCCTTCTTCGGGCGCGGCACCACGCGGATTTTCGGATTGCCGAACACCCGCTTGAGATAGGCATCGAGTTTTCTGACTTCCTGAACGTCCACGGTAATCTCCAATTCATCTGGGCGATGGCTGGCGCAGCGCCGACGGTATTCGTTTCGTCGCGCGACCGGCCACGGCCGGGGTCGCCGTCAGTACTTTCTCACGGCCGCTGCCGCAACCCCTCGCGGCGAGTTGCGAACCGCAATCGAGGCCGATGGCAATTCGACCGATCAGAGACCAATCGCGTTGATCATCTGATCCATGGTGCGTGACGGCTCGGCGCAGCCGGCCTCCCCCACCACCTTGGCCGGCACACCGGCGACGGTCATGTTGTGCGGCACCGACTTCAGCACCACCGACCCCGCGGCGATGCGCGCGCAGTGTCCGACTTCGATGTTGCCGAGAATCTTGGCGCCGGCGCCGATCATCACGCCGCGCCGGATCTTCGGATGGCGATCCTCGTGCTCCTTGCCGGTGCCGCCGAGCGTGACGCCGTGCAGGATCGAAACGTCGTCGTCGATCACCGCGGTTTCACCGACCACCAGACCGGTGGCATGATCCAAGAAGATGCCGCGGCCGATCTTCGCCGCCGGATTGATGTCGGTCTGAAACACCGCCGACGCCCGGCTCTGCAGATACAGCGCGAAATCCTTGCGTCCCTTGCCGAACAGCCAATGCGCCAGACGATGCGTCTGAATGGCGTGGAAGCCCTTGTAGTACAGCAGCGGATCGATGAAGCGCGACGTCGCCGGATCGCGATCGAAAACCGCCACCATATCGGCACGAAACGCGTTGCCGATGTCCGGCTGATCGCGCAGGGCGTCTTCGTAAGTCTGACGGATCAGATCACCGGACAGCGCCGCATGATCGAGCCGCTCGGCGACGCGATGCACCACTGCGTCTTCCAGACGATCGTGATGCAGCACGCTCGCAAAGATGAACGAAGCCAGTTCGGGCTCGCGCCGAACGATGTCTTCGGCTTCGCTCCGCACCCGCTCCCAGATCGGATCGAGCGCCGTCACGTTCGCACTCTGCGGATTGATCTGATGCATCACCATGCCGGCTCTCTCGATCGGTCGTTCAGAACACTATACCACGCCAGCCGCGGCGCTGTCGCGGCGACTGTCGAAGCCGGCTCGGCACGTGCCAAGAATCGTTAAACCCTTGAAGCCAGCCGATATTCCGAGAGCCAGCGCCATCATAGCGAACCCCTCACCTTTTCAAAGTGGGCGGCTGCGGCGACTGAATCAAGGCCGGAGCGGCGGGGCGCCGTCACGGCCGCCGCGCCAAAAAATCCACCACACCTTCCTTGTAAACCCTGTCGCCGACCGCGCGCATGTGGTCACGGCGCGGGATATCCAGCACCTCCGAGCCCGGAATGATGTCGCCGAGGTCGTGTGCCGAGCCGGCGACGTCGTCGTCTGTGCCGACCGCGATCAGCACCGGGACGGCGATCTGGACGACGTCCTCGCGGCTCATCAGTCCGCGCGATCCGCGCATACAGGCGGCAAGCGCTTTGCGATCGGAACGGGTCTGATCCGCGAAGGCGCGAAAGGTGCGACCAACCGGATCGGTGACATCGTCGAGCGCGTCGGCCTCGAGCGCGTGCGCGACGTTTTCACCGGGACGCCCTTCGTTGCTGAGGAGCCCCATGCCGAGACCGCCGAGCACGAGCGAGCGGACCCGCTGCTCCTGCCACCGCGCGAGATTGGCGCCGATCCGCGCGCCCATCGAATAGCCCATGACGTCGACGCGCGCGATGCCAAGATGATCCATCAGCGCCACCGCGTCGGAGGCCATCGCCTCGAGCGTGTAGTCGTTCGGATCGTACAGCTTGCTGGACTCGCCGTGGCCGCGATTGTCGATCGCGATGACCCGGCGCCCGGCTCGCTTCAATTCCGACAGCCAGGACGGATACACCCAGTTGACGTTCTTGTTCGAGGCGAAGCCGTGAATCAGCAAAATGGGCTCGCCCTGGCCTTCGTCGAGGTAAGCGATGTTGACTCCGGCGTGATCAAAGCTCGGCATCAGGTATCCGTCGTTGATGATAGGAATGAGCGTAGTGGGTTACTTCGTCAGGCCCGGGGGCGGGCGCAGCCGAGCCACACGATCCGTCGCGTCGGCGAACCAGCATGGCCGCGATCCGCGCAAGCGTAACGAACAGCATCGAACTCTATCATTCTTGCACCGCTCGCACTATGCCTCGGCCGTGGCAGATGCCGCGCCGAGGGACGGCTGCGGCTGCCTGGTTGCGGCAAGCGCGCGTTTGGCCGCCTTGCGTTTGCGGCGATCGAGCCAGCGTTGCGTCAGGCGCTCGGTGCCGGCCTTCAGCGAGGTGACGAAGCCGATCAGCATCATCAGCGCACTGAAGATCCACGAGGCGAAATTCCACAGGCCGGTCGTGAGCAACAAAGCACCACGCCCGAGCAGCTTGATGATCGCACGGGTCTGCCCCCCTTTGGCTTCGGCAAGTTTCGCGGCTCGCGCTACATCCTTCGGATTTTCAGCAACCTTAAGCGCATCGAACGCGCCGCGCGTGCCGGCCTTCTCGCCGATCTTGCCGACATCCTTGGCGAACCGCATCAAACCGCCGGCTTTGTCGGTGCGGACTGCAGCCTTCACCGCATCGAGCGTCTGCGCCGGGCGAAGCAGCGACCCATCAGCGACGGCACGTTGCAGTGCCGGTGACTAGCCCGGTCGCGAACCGTGTCGCCACTTGCGCAGGCGCACGATCCGCAGCGACCGCATCATCGACGCGCCGTGTCAGTTCGTCAGCCAACGCGACCCGATGCGCGCCGGCCAGTTCGACCAGGCTGCGCGCGAGATCAGCATCACCTGCGGCGAGTGCAGCCTCGATCTGTCGCGGGATCATGCCCTGATCTCGCCGCAAAGCCTCCGCGATCTGCAGATCCGACAAGCTGGCGGGATCATCCTGCGCGGCGATCAGTTTGGCACTGTACTGGGCGTGCGGCCATGCGGCGACCAGCGCCACAGCGCTGATTGCAAGGCAGAACTTCGCCACGCCGAGTTGTAGCCGCATCCGGTCCTCGTGTTTCTCCCTAGGAGATGGTGCGTCATCACTTCGACACAACCGATCAGACGAAAGGAGGGCTTCTCCCACACCACGGGATTGTGTCGAATTTCACCGGGCAATCTCTATCCGGCCGCTCTAGGAATCAGGCAGCGGCGGCGGTATGGTGCGCTGC